>JBAXVB010000216.1:0-6547 GCA_037129415.1 Deltaproteobacteria bacterium | reverse complement strand
TCTTCCGTTACAGCACTCCGGAGAGGATAGCCAGATTCTTCGAAGACGGCCAGCCTTCATCCCCGGCAGAGGCAAAAACAGATGTAGCGGCAAGCCCCAGCACTTGTCCGGAAATGACGACAGAGGACAGACGACAGAGGACTGGTGTCAGAGGACAGGCGCTAAGGTACGCCCCTGCACCTGTCATCTGTCATCCGTCAGTGAGTTCCGACCATGTATTCCCGGAAAATGCGGTAGCTATTATCGGCATGGCATGCAGGTTTCCTGGGGGATGTGAAAATACGGATCATTTTTGGGAGCTCCTTCGTAACGGAACCTGCGCCATCACCGAAATCCCCAGGGATCGCTGGGATATAGACCAGTACTATGATCCTGATCAGAAAAAACCGGGGGGAATTATTTCGCGGCATGGCGGATTCATTCATGATGTTGATCAGTTCGATGCTCATTTTTTCAACATTTCCCGTAGAGAGGCCGCTGCGATGGATCCGCAGCAGCGGCTTTTGCTTACACTTGCGTGGGAGGCGCTTGAGCGCGCAGGAATGAATCCTGCCGCCCTTGCCGGAACCCGTACCGGTGTATTCGTCGGCATCTTCTCCCATGACTATGAAATCATCCAGATCAGGAATAACGACCGGGATACCAGAATATCTTTTGACGATATGTACTTCGCCACGGGAAATTCCGCTTCGGTAGCCGCTGGACGGCTGGCGTATTGCTTCGGTTTTGAGGGGCCAGCAATAGCAATCGATACAGCCTGCTCCTCTTCGCTTGTGGCTGTTCATCTGGCCTGCCAAAGTCTGAGGAACAGGGAAACCGATATCGCACTCGCCTCCGGTGTCAACCTGTTGCTCTCCCCCGAGTTGAGCATGACTTTCTCAAGGGCCGGCATGCTTTCCCGCACCGGACTCTGCAAGACATTTGACGCATCCGCCGACGGGTATGTCCGTAGCGATGGATGCGGAATGGTTGTATTAAAACTCCTTTCCCAGGCGATTGCAGACGGTGATCCGGTGCTTGCCGTAGTAAGAGGAAGCGCTATCAATCAGGACGGAGCGAGCAACGGCCTAACCGCACCGAACGGCCTGTCGCAGGAAGCGGTGATCAGGACAGCTCTTGCCAATGCAGGGGTCGCCCCCCATGATGTATCGTACATTGAAGCTCACGGAACCGGTACCCCGCTCGGAGACCCAGTCGAAGTTTCGTCGCTGGCTAATGTTTACGGGCAGGGAAGGAACGCAGACAATCCGCTTTATCTGGGTTCAGTGAAGGCCAATATCGGGCATACAGAGGCGGCTGCAGGGATTGCAGGTCTGATCAAGGTAGTTCTTGCCATGATGCATCGCCACATCCCGATGCAGCCCCACTTCAGGGATTTGAATCCCCAGATCACACTTGATACTATTCCTGCAGCTATTCCTGTTGTGGGCGTAGATTGGAAGACTGGCGCGCCGGGGATGCGGCTTCTGGCCGGAGTGAGTTCCTTTGGGTTTAGCGGCACCAATGCCCATGTCGTTGTGGAGGAAGCCCTGGCGGCAAGCAGGCGCTACACAGCAGGCGGTAACTACACTCTGCATACCGGGATGGAAAGACCCCGGCACATCTTGACCCTCTCCGCCAAGACTGAACAATCGCTTAACCAGATAGCCGAAAGATATGAGTCTTTCCTTGATTCATCCGCAGCAGAAGAAGAAGAACGGTTGGCGGACCTGTGCTACACTGCCAATGCTGGCCGCGCCCATTTCAACTGGAGGATCGCTATTGCCGCCGGGTCGATGTCAGAAATCAGGGAAAAACTTCGTTCCAGTCAGGAACTATCCCATCTTCAGCCTTCATCAGGATCACCGCCAAGGGTCGCCTTTCTCTTTACCGGGCAAGGTTCGCAATTCGCCGGCATGGGCAGGGAACTCTATGACACCCAACCGACCTTCCGCAAAGCCATGGACCAGTGCGGCGAACTGTTGAAAGATTTGCTCGACCGGCCTCTTATTGAGGTCATCTATCCGGAAGTAAAAGGCACTAAGGGGGCGGATGGGACTGCGGGCACCCTCCACGGAATGAATGTGGATCAAACAGCCTATACTCAGCCAGCTCTTTTTGCTATTGAGTATGCGCTTTGCGTTTTGTGGAAGAGCTGGGGCATCGAACCCGGCGCTGTTTTAGGACACAGCGTAGGCGAATATGTCGCAGCCTGCATAGCCGGGGTTTTTTCTCTTGAAGATGGGCTGAAGCTTATTGCAGCAAGGGGCCGTCTCATGCAGGCGTTGCCGTGCAACGGAGCTATGGCTGCTGTTTTTGCAGAAGAGTCGCTGGTTACGGCTGCGATTGTATCTTATGGAAGCGAGATATCCGTAGCAGCAATTAACGGCCCACAGTTGACCGTGATTTCCGGACTATTGAATTCGGTCGATAAGGTGTGCCAATCTCTGACATCCCGGGGGATGCGGGTCGCGAGGCTGAATGTGTCGCATGCCTTCCATTCGCCCCTGATGGAACCGGTCATTGAACCCTTCAGGAAGATTGCCCAGAGCATCGACTACTTGCCGCCGCACATTGATCTGATTTCAAATCTGACCGGAGAGGCGATAGGCGATGAAATAGCCTCAGCCGATTACTGGGTGGACCATGTCCGGCGGACGGTCCGATTCGCTGCCGGCATCGAAGCTCTCTATCGCAAAGGCTACAGAATTTTTGTCGAAATAGGACCTCATCCCGTCCTTGCAGGAATGGGGAAAATGTGTCTGCCACCAAACAAGGTGTATGGGGCGGACATAAGTGGGCAAATAAAGAAACCCTGTCCCATGTTTTTGGATAAACCCTGCATCTGGCTACCGAGCTTGCAACGGGGGCGGTCCGACTGGGAGCAGATACTTGGCAGTCTCGGCGAATTGTACGCCAATGGCGTGCAGATCAACTGGCAAGGGTTTGATGGCGATTATTCCCGGAGCAAGATATCGTCGCTGCCAACCTATCCATTTGAGGGTCTGCGCTACTGGTTCAGGACGGCTGAGGCGGAAGAAACGAAGTCGAAATCAGCCATTGAGTCCGGAATTAGCGCCGATGTCCTGCCCCGTGGAGCTAACATCCTGCCCTGTGGAGCCGGCAGCCTGCCGGCTGACGAAGATCGTACACACCCTCATAAGCCGGCTGGATGCCAGCTCTACAAGGTCGAGTGGTGCAAACTCCTGCCTGACGCGCGCCCATCCCTGCCTTCCCCAATGCTGCCTTCCCCAATGGCTGTAATGGAACGCCTTCTTCCCATTGCAGACGACAGGATACACGCCATTCAAGGCCTTCTTGCGGGAATGGAAGCCCTTGGCATCTCCTACGTTCATGCCGCATTCACCCTTATGGGGTGGGATTTTCCTGTTGGCTGCCGATTCACGACCGCCGATGTCGCCGAGGCATTGCACGTTGCCGACAAATATCGACCGTTGCTCGGCAGGCTTTTGGGGATGCTGGCTGAAGAAGGGATTCTTCACCGGCCAAAAGATATCCTGGCGCAAGGGTGGGAGTTGGCAGGATATGCCAAGATACAAAATCCCGATGAGCAGCACCAGAAACTTAGTGCAATGTATCCCCAGGCAGTGGCGGAGTTGACCATGCTTGGACGCTGTGGAGCGGGTCTCTCCGGCGTTCTAAGGGCCGAGCTCGACCCGCTTGACCTGCTCTTCCCCGAAGCGGACCTGACGATGGCGACCAGACTCTACGAGGATTCGCCGACTTTTGGTGATATGAACCGGCTTGTAGGAGATGCCCTTGCCGCTCTGCTCGCAAATCAAACGAGCGGCCAGAAGCTGCGCATCCTTGAAATCGGTGCCGGTACCGGAGGGACGACCGCTGCTGTCTTGCCGCATCTAAATGCTTTTCTTGTAGAGTATGTGTTCACCGATGTCTCTGCACTTTTTCTGACTAAGGCAAGGGAACGGTTTGCGAACTATCCCTTTTGTGCGTACCACTTGCTCGACATCGAAAAAGATCTCGTCGGACAGGGTTTCCAGCCCCATGAATACGACGTGATCCTGGCTGCTAATGTACTGCATGCTACAGAGGATATTCGCTACACCCTGAAGCAGGTCAAACATCTCCTTTCTCCAGGTGGCATGGTTGTGCTGCTGGAGGGGGTTGAACACCGGCGATGGCTCGATCTTATTTTCGGTCTTCTTGACGGGTGGTGGAGGTTCAAAGATCATGACATCAGGCCTTCCCATCCATTGCTGGGCGTTGCCGCCTGGGAGAAATTGCTGAAAGAAACCGGTTTTGCCGAAACGGCTGCGATTTCACCAGGCGGGAACGAAAGTCTCTTCAAACAAGCTGTGATTCTTGGAAGGGTTGCAGACGGCATGCAGTATGCGCAAGGCAGTAATCATAAGCATTTTCAGTCTGCTGATACGTTACCCGAAGCAAAACAGACCACGGTTTCAGAGCCGCGCCATTGGCTGATTTGTTCTAATTCCACAGGGGTCGGTACGAAGTTGTCCCATCTTTTTGCCAAGCATGGGGATATGGTGACTGCGGCTTTTTTAGGTGAGCGGTTCACCATGGAGTCGAACGGGGACATATCTATAAATTTGGAAGAGCCGGAAGATTTTAGCCGACTTTTGCGTACTGCGTCAGATGAAAAGCCACCGTTGTACGGAATAATTCATCTATGGGGTCTTGATTCGCCAGAACCAGGAGTTCATGAAGGCAGCAATGTTGTTGAGACAACGTCTGTACGCCTTTGTACGGGGATGCTGCATCTTGTGCAGGCGCTACTCCATGATTCCTCTTCCATCGCTAATCTTTGGGTGGTGACCAGCCATGCCGTTTCTGCAAACGGCGCGGAACGGCTTTTGTCGGGTCTTTCCCAGGCTCCCCTTTGGGGCATGGCCCAGGTGATAGCAGCGGAGCATCCCGAGTTAAACTGCGTCCGGGTCGATATTGATCGTGGGGCGGACCGTGCAAATCAACTTTTCGAAGAGATTATTCACGGACAAACATGGCGGCGGGATGCCGATGCTGCTGCCAGGGTCGGGGATCGGCGCTCAGTGCTATCCACTGGCATCAAGCCGGCAGAATGCCGGCTCCACAATGAAGATCAAATCGCTCTCCGTGATAATGCCCGCTATGTGGCCAGACTGATTCCTTTCAGAATTGACGATTTGGATAACAGAATCTATCATGGGGAAACTAATATATCTTCTGGCGATGGACAGGGACTAAACGTGCGCTCTACTCCCTGTTCCCTGCTCCCGGATATTTGTTCGGATGGCGCCTATCTGATCAGCGGAGGAATGGGAGGAACGGGTCTGCTGATCGCAAGCCATCTGGTTGCGCAAGGTGCAGGACAGGTGATTCTGCTCGGTCGCAGCGGAAAACCGGCCGATGGCAGTCCGGCCTCGGATGTGATACGGCGACTGGAACAGGCCGGTGCATCCATCGTCATTGCGCGGACGGATGTGTCAAATAAAGGCGATGTGGAAGCTGTCTTGAACGACATTCGGACATCGCAGATGCAGTTGAAGGGGATTGTCCATGCCGCCGGTGTTTTCGAGGACAGACTGCTCGCAAATCATAAAGGGGAATTATTCAGCAGGGTTTTTGCGGCGAAAGTCGCTGGAGCCTGGAATCTCCATGAATTGACCAAAGATGTTCCTCTCGATTTCTTCGTCCTGTTTTCATCGTCCACATCTTTTGTCTGCTCCTCTGGCCTCGGGAACTATGTGGCTGCAAACGCCTTTCTGGATGCCCTGGCCCGTTACCGCCGGAGTATCAATTTGCCGGGACTTAGCATTGACTGGGGACCGTGGACAGGGACAGGTATGGCCGATGTTGTCGGCAATAGGCGTAAAACCCAGTGGGCCGCCCAGGGGTTCAATATGATAGCGCCAACAGAGGCTCTTGACGTTTTTCAGCAATTGCTTGGTTCAAACGAACCACAAGTGGCGGCTATTTCGATGGATTGGCCACAGTTCTTCGGGCAGTATGCAGACAATACGCGACCTGCCTTTTTCGACCGGATTCCAGATCACGAATTGCGTCTTCATGTAAAGCCGGAAAACTTTTATCTGACGCTGAAAACAGCTCAAGGAGACCAGCAGCGGGATATGCTTAGAGCGCATATTGGTTCGATGGTTGCCGGTATCCTTGGCCTGAACCCAGGTACGGTCGTTGACAGTCGTCAAGGTTTTTTTCAACTGGGTATGGATTCTCTGACGTCAATGGAGCTAAGAAATCGTCTGCAGAAGGAATTTGACTGCACACTTGGGATTACGCTGATTTTTAAATACCCAACTGTGGATTTGCTTGCCGAATATCTGCTTGGTGCTATAGTCAATCCTGTATTGTCAGAGACCAGAGGACAGATTCATCAAGATACCGCCGATCCTGGTGAGTTGACTGAAGAAGAGGCTGAAACGCTCCTGCTCGAAAAGCTGGAAAAATTGAGGTATTGAGAAATGGGCTTGACAGGAAATCAGCAAACAGACTCTCCTATGAAAAGGGCGCTTCGCGCTATTGACGATCTTGAGGCGAAACTCGCTGCAATGGAGAGGGCTAAGACCGA
>JBAXVB010000215.1:0-6550 GCA_037129415.1 Deltaproteobacteria bacterium | reverse complement strand
GACAAGACTGGCCATGTTAATTCTTTTGTTTGGCCTGTTTGTTTAGAAACCCTTCAAGGGGTTCGGTCCCATATCTGTGACGAGCTTGACAAAATCATTGATGATCGTGGGAACTTTATCAAATTCATCAATGGCGATTTCAAACTGAGCGACCCGCTCCACTTCAAGAGCCAGGCTTGTCAGAGCCTCGCCGATCTTTTTCATGCGGATGCTGGCCAACTCGCTGCCCTTGACAAAATGGCACTGGTAATCGTCACCGTGCTTGCAACCCAGAACAAAAACGCCGTCCATACCTTTGGACAGAGCTTCCTTAACCCAGATAACATTGATGGATCCCAGACATCGAATCGGAATCAGCCGAACATCTGCGGAAAACTGCAGCCGGTTCAGGCCTGCAATATCAATAGCCGGGTAGGCATCGTTTTCACAGACCAGGCCCAAAATCCGCATCGGCGGATCATCAAAGTCGTCTGTTGATGGAACATCAATGGCCTTGACCATGGAGCCGATGCTGTCAACATTGTAGTCGGCAAAGCCGATGATTCGCTCGGGGCAGGCGCCCATACAGGTTCCACATCGCCTGCATCGGGTGGGATTGGGCTTTGGAGTACCTTTTTCGTCATCATCCAGCGCGCCGAATGGACATTCTTCTGTGCATCGCTTACACTGGGTGCATCTTTGAAAAAAGAAATCCGGAAAAGACATATCTCCGGACCTTGGGTGAACTGCAACCCCACGGTTGGTTGACTCGATGCACTGAATGGCTTTCAAGGCTGCGCCGGCAGCATCTTCCATGGATTCATCAATGGTCAGACCTCGGCGGATGCATCCTGCCGCATAGACCCCGGTTCTTTGGGTTTCATAGGGAAAGCAGATAAAATTGGAATCGGCATACCCATTAAAAATGGCATTATCCCGGAATCCCGGTCCCTGACGGTAAGCCAGATTTATTACCGGATCATCCACGGTCGCTGGCACCATGCCAGTACCCAGAACCACCATGTCCGCCTTTACCTGAATTTTTTCTCCCAAAAGGGTATTATCTGCTTCAACAATCAGACCCGATCCGCTTTGAGAAACGCTGATCACTTCACCCTTGGTAAGAAAAATACCAGCATCCTGCTGAATACTTTTGTAGAAATGTTCCTGAAGTCCAGGAGTTTTTATATGCTGGTAGAAGATATACGCCTTGCCATCCTGATAATCTTCCCGTACATATTTGGCCTGTTTCAGCGCAACAAGACTGGTGACGGAACCCGTATAGGCAAAGTCCTTGTCATCTCCCTGTCCAGGGCTTTGAATAAAAACGACGGATTGGGCTTCCTTGCCGTCCGATGGACGCAGAATCTTGCCCTTTGCTGCTATCTCTTCAAACTGATGATTGGTGACCACATCGGCAATGGCGCCATAGCCAAGGTGGGCGAATTCACCTGCGGCCGGTAAATAGGGCCGCCAGCCTGCAGCCAGAACCACGGCGCCGAACAACTCGCCATTGGGATCCAAAGACAGAATATCGTTTTTGCCCGTGTTGAATTCTTTGTACAGCTCGTTCTGTTTGTCCTTATCCAGCTCCTTGCCGCTGGCATCCACCTTCATTTCCGGTGGAAGCGGAAATGGAACGTCAAACTCCAGCGTTTCGCCGGGTTTTTTCATGGTCACGGTAAACTCGCCGGGCTGGCCGGCAATACGTGCTACGACTGTGTTTGTTTTCACCGTGATGTTGGCGAAGGATTCTACTTCACGGATTTTATCCGCGATCATAGGCGGAATCAGGCTGGTATAGGGTTGATTGACGGGCAGTTGTTTACGGATTTTGGCGGCATACCCGCCAAGCGTGGCTTCTTTTTCAACAATGGTGACATCGTAACCGACTTTAGCCGCATCAAGCGCTGCGGAAATGCCGGTGACACCGCCACCGATGACCAGAATCTTTCTGGAAAAGTTTTCCAGCTTGTAAGGTTCGGGAAGTTGAACTTTTTCAACACGGACCATGCCCATCTTGAGGTAGTCATTGGCCAGCATCTGCGTGTGGTTTATTTCAAGAGATTTGTCGCCCTTGGGGTGAGACCATACCACCTGTTCTCTCAGGTTCACCCGATCCACGATACACCCGTCAAAACGGAAAATATCAAAATTGACTCGGCGGGAGCAGGCTGCTATGGTCAAGGTATTGACGCCTTCATCGCTGATGTCTTTTTTAAGCATGGCAACGCCGTCCTGGCCGCAAAGAAACGGATGCGTCTTGGCTGTTTTGCGTGCTTTTTTGACCGTAGCGCACAGGCCATCAACGTCCAGGGAATCTCCGATTCCGCAACCCGTGCATATATAAACGCCATATTTTTTATCCATGGTTAACCTCTTACCTCCTTACCAGAGTTTGAATGGCTTTAAGGGCCATGCCCGTCGCATTCTGATTGGATGACACCACGTCCGCAGGCTTATTGGCGCATCCAGCAGCAAACATTCCGCCTTTGACAAAATCGTTCACGATAAAGCCGTCTTTATTGTAGGTCAGATCGGCTGGATGTTTGGCAAGGGCCGTTGTCGGCTGCATACCGGTTGCCAGGACGACCATGTCCACGGTCTGGCGGATTTTCTCGCCGGTTACGGCGTTTTCAGCCACGACCGTTACATTGCGGGAACTTGGGTCTTCGCTGACTTCGGCGACTTTTCCCTTGATAAAGAAGACATTTTTATCCGCCTTGATATTCTCGTAGAATTTTTCGTAACGGTAGCCCGGAGTTCGCAGATCGATATAGAAAATATATATCTTGGCATCCGGATACTGTTCGCGAATGTAGGTGGCGTGTTTGAGGGAGGCCATGCAGCAAATATAGGAGCAGTACTGCAGATGGTTTTCATCGCGGGAGCCGGCGCACTGGACAAAGGCGATGCTTTCAGGCGCCTTCTGGTCTGAGGGTCGGGTGATTTTCCCGCAGGTGGGGCCGTTTGTGGAGGCCATTCTTTCCAGCATCATGTTGGTTACGATATTAGGATAGCGGCCAAAGCCAAGATTATCGATCTTGCTGGCGTCGTAAGGCGCCCAGCCTGTCGCCCACACCACGGCGCCGACTTTCAGATTGATGGTTTTAGCGGCCATGTCCAGTTCAATCGCATCATACTTGCAGGCTTCCTTGCACCGCTTGGCATCTTCCGTCCCTATAATCTGCGGAGCAAGAACAAATCGGGCCGGCATGGACAGATCATTGGGAAGATAGGCGCCCTTGATCTTATTCATACCAAAATTGAAATCTGACGTGACTTCTGTCTGACATACTGTGGCGCATTCACCGCAGCAGGTGCAGTTTTCATTTACATACCGGGGGTTGATGCGGATGCTGGCATCATAATTTCCGGGAGTACCACTGATTTTTTCAACTTCGGCCAGTGTAAGCACTTTGATTTTGGGATTGTCCTTGATTCTTCGAAAATTAATCTCAAGGCCGCAGGACGGAGGACATAGCTTGGGGAAATACTGATTTAACTGCGCTACTCTTCCGCCCAGGTAAGGATTCTTTTCGACCAGAAACACCTCGTATCCCACTTCGGCAGCTTCAATGGCAGTGGTCAGTCCGCTGATTCCGCCACCAACTACCAAAATGCTTCCACTAGCAGGGGCTGCTTTATCTGCTGTCATGCTATCCCTCCGTGCATTATAAGGTTTGGGTTTGTTTTTTGTAAAAAAAAACTCCAGGCATCCGAGGATACCTGGAGGTGTAATTATCCTGCTAAACTACGTCAACGGTAATTACCATTATCAGGCAATGAGTTTGATGTAGTCTTTCTTGAAGACATCCCATTTACATGCTGCTGGATCATACTTGGAGTTAACAAAGCAGAACCAGTTGGCATCATCCTGTCCGGGATAATCGGCCTGATAGTAGAATCCGGGATAACGGGTTTCTTTCCGGAACTGGATGTGACGAAGGTGAGCTTCGACTGTCCAGATGCGGTGATAGATTTCCCAAGCTCTCATCAGTTCGTGAAGATCGCCAGCACCCAGTTTTTCGCAGTCTTCACGCATGGTCTGAAGCATGTCCATGACGATTTCAAGACTCTTTGAGCTGGTCTGATAATATGTGGCCGTTCCAGCACCGTACTCATGGGTGGCCTTCATCAGGCGAAGGGCCATACCAGAGGGTTTGATGTAGTTGGGGTTAATGTCAACTGCAGTGGTGTATGCACAGTTGTCCAGATAGATTCTGACAGGTTTGTAAACCATGTCAACCAGTTCTGCGGTAGTCTGTTTGATGGCGGGTTTGAAATCCGCATTGTCGCGGATGAATTTCACCATCTGTTTTGCAACCATACGACCTTCAGCATGTGAACCGGAGGAGAACTTGTGACCTGAGCAACCAACGCCGTCACCAGATGTAAAAAGACCGACGACAGTGGTCATGCGGTTATAAATCTTGCCCTTGTGGCCCCATTTGTAGGAAGCCGGAACCCAGTCTTCATCCGGACCAGATACCCACATACCGCAGCAGCCGGAGTGTGAACCCAGAAGATATGGTTCGGTCGGCATGACTTCGGAGTTTTTCTTTTCCGGTTCAGTGTTGGTGGCGCACCACAGGTTGGCCTGTCCACAGGTCATATCCAGAAAGTCTTCCCATGCTTCGGACTCAAGATGTTTGAGTTCTTTTTTGTCCATGGTTTTTCCCAGATTTGCCAGAGCAGTAACAGTATCCATCATGATCGGACCACGTCCTGCCTTCATTTCAGCCAACATCAGGTGGTTACGCAGACAGGTCGGGGTAACTGCAGCAGTACCGTACGGAGCGTACTTCGCCAGTTCTTCCTTGGCAGCGGCGCTACCTGCAAAATCTTCACCCAGACCATTGAGGGTCTTGGCTTTGAACAGCAGGAACCATGCACCAACGGGACCGTAACCGTCTTTAAAACGAGCCGGGGTGAAACGGTTTTCCATCATGGAAAGTTCAGCACCGACCTTCATGGCCATGGTATAGGTGGAACCAGCATTCCATACCGGATACCATGCGCGGCCTTTGCCTTCACCAACTGAACGGGGCTGATAAATATTTACAGCGCCGCCGCAGGCAACCATTATGGTTTTGGCTTTGATGATATAAACGATGTTTTCACGAACAGAGAAGCCCACTGCGCCGGCAATCTGATTCGGGTTTTTGGCGTCCAGCAAAAGCTCGACGATGAAGCAGCGTTCAATGATATTGTCCATGCCCAGAGCGGTCTTTGCAGCTTCAGCAACGATCTTCTTGTAAGATTCGCCGTTGATCATGATCTGCCATTTACCGGTACGAACTGGGGTTGCCCCACCCTTCAGGGTACCCATTTCACGGCCTTTGTTACCGTCGAGGGTTTTTCCGTCAGCATCTTTTTTCCAAACAGGAAGTCCCCATTCTTCAAACAAATGAACAGAATCATCCACGTGGCGACCGAGGTCGAAAATAAGATCTTCACGAACCAGACCCATCAGGTCGTTACGAACCATCCGGACATAGTCTTCCGGGCTGTTGGTGCCGACATAGGTGTTGATGGCGGAAAGACCCTGCGCTACAGCACCACTTCTGTCCATGGCGGCTTTGTCGCAAAGCAGGATTTTGGTATCGTCGGATGCCCATTTTTTGACTTCAAACGCCGTGCCGCAGGCTGCCATACCGCCGCCAACAATCAGAATATCAACTTCGCGTTCTACAACTTTTGGATCTCTATCGGCCTTGGTTTCACCCAAAATTTTATTCGGTAATGCCATGTTATATCCTCCTCAAAATTATATTTGATTCAAAGAGATGATTGAATAAATAATCCGATGCTGATGGGTTAGACCAATGTCGGTTTAATCATTTTGTAGCCGTCTGCTTCTTCTGTTGAAAGCAGTTGGCTGTCCAGGTCTTTGCCCTTCAATGACAGATAACCATTGGCCTGGCCTTCCGCAGTGGTGCGGATGGGGAACTTGAATCGCTTGATGAGTCCGTTTCTGAACTTGCAGGTCCAGACAACATCTTCGGTACTCATAAGCGGCATGATGCTGCTTCCTAGCGGTACGAAATCTGAATAACCACGGACTTCAATCGCCTGGGTGGGGCAAATTTTTACGCAAGAAAAACATTCCCAGCACTGATCCGGCTCCTGATTGTACGCTTTCATGGCGTTGGTATCAAGGACCATCAGGTCATTGGGGCAAATGTACATACATGCGGTTTTGTCTCCGCCTTTGCAACCATCACATTTTTCTGCAATTACAAAACTTGGCATTTAAGATACCTCCTATTGTTGGCTTTTCATTAATTCAAATTAATACGCGAATGCAAACTACGGCAGCATGAGATCAGGTCTGTTCAGCACCTCCCTTCATTTCTTTGCGGCCGCTGCTGTAAGCCGCTGTCTATTTGCAGCGAATGGATTAAGAGTACTCAATTAAGGAAACAAAACAATATCGTATTGATATAACCATCTGGAATCTATATCAAATAGCACGGTAATTCCTTTAAATTACAACGCAATTGTTCATATAAGATTGCACAAATATCACCCAGTGATTTTCTTGTCAAGCACTTTTGGTAATTGATTG
>JBAXVB010000214.1:0-6568 GCA_037129415.1 Deltaproteobacteria bacterium | reverse complement strand
ACAAACAATCCGGCTTTTTCCGCATACCGACCCACATCATCCTTCACCACCAGCGCGCCAACTCCGGCCAGTATCTTGCTGTCCTGGTTTTTGGGTTACCCGAAATTCAATGCAAGCGTCTATCCTTTCTTAGCAACAGGCTGGAGTGCGGCTTTAACTCTTTCGCTCAATTCCTTTTGCGCGTAATCGGATAGTTGTTTCTTCCCTCGCCTTAGCGAGTCTATTTCTGATCTCGTCAGCCGTTCTGAAACCGATGAGATAGTTTGATTCGTTCGCGGTGAGGGCGCTTGGGACGATTCCAAATATTTTTGTAAATTCATTTCCACACCTCTTTTCCAATTCACGTATCGTTTTCCGAGTTGGCTGCAAATGCTTGACCCGACCCGCATTGACCAGAACTATAACTGATAGAACAACCCCACCTGCATCTGTATATAGCTGGAAAGCTCCGCAAGCGTACCTTACTTACTATTTATGAACCATTGAACCACCGGAACCGCGTCGGGAGTGTCGGGGGCGATGCCCTTTACCACTTCGGGATCTGCTGAAACTCTCCAGGCGATCTCGAGAGCTCCGTAAAGATAGCTGCGTGTCAGCATGAAGATATATCCCGGCGGCTGTCTTTCGAGAATATAACCTTTTTGTACAGAATCAGCGATGATGTAACTGTCATCAATTTTTGCCAGCACTCGCGCATGCTCCAGTGCGTCTCCCTTCCTCCCGGAAGTGAGGTAATGAAGGGCAATGGCATATCTCAAGGGGGCGTTCACCGGATAAGCATTCGCCGCCTTCTTCAGCTCTTCGGATGCCAGCCCCGGTTCGCCCCTGTTATCGTAAAGCAGCCCGAGGGCCAGGTGAACATCGGGGTTGGTTGGCTCAAGCGCAACTGCCCGCTGAAGATGAAAAAGCGCCTTGTCTGCCGCGTCACGAGGTAAAATAGCACCGGACGGTATCGGAGCGTTCAGGGACAGCATGATCTCCGACCACTTCCCAAGTCGGTTATAAAGGTCAGAGAGGGCGCTCTGGTAAAGGCAGCGCGATGGGGCTATGGCGGCTGCCTTTTGCAGAGCGCCGATGGCCGCAAGGTAAGCGGGCATTGTTCTCTCCGAAATTGGCATTACATCAAGACCTTCCGTGGTTTCGTCATCAAGGATATCAGGAACCTGTCGATAGTAATAGTCGGCTGCAAGGTCCCGGATGGGGAAAGAAAGGCAGAGGGCGGAGGACAGAAGGCAGATGACAGTTAAAAGCAGAGGGCGGAAGAGCAGTTTCTTGTATTTGCCGGTCATTTGATTATAAAGCTTCCGGGTATCATGTCAATGAGTATGGTTATTTGTTCAAATCTGGATGGCTTATTCACTGCAATTTTATATAGCTCCGCCCTTTGGATTACATACCCAAATTGCACATAACATCTTGAATTAATAACTATTTATTATCAATTATGTCAACTGCGCCGTGTCGGAAACAACGCCGTTTTTATCCGTTACATTGAAATGGCTGAACAGAGTAGCCGGAAGAGTTCCTGCCGGGTTGCATCCGTGTTTGAATTTACGATGTTCCTGCAAAACTGAAATCCTTTAACCGTTTAAACCAACTTCTGTTATGTGCTTTGACCGGGGGGATGTATTGCACCGGTTCCATTACGGGGATTGGTCTGCCTTCGATGATGGCCAGAGGGTTGGCAGTGACCAGGGCCTCGGCCCGTAGTCGGCCTACCACATCCGCCGCAAGGCAGACGGCTTCGGACAGCTTCGGCGGACGAAAATCAACCGAGTGTCCATCCGAGGCTATGACATGCACCAGGTTTTGCCGCAAAAGATCAACGCTGAAGTCCATGGCCTCAATGCCGAAACCACCGGTAAGACTCATGGCCGTAATCTGAAGATTGACGCCGCCTTGTACGGCTGCAGCCAGAGCCTCGGGATGGTTGATGAACCAGGCGTTTCTTTCGGGATGGGCGATGATCGGTGTCAGACCAGCATTTAGAAACGAAAGCAGAAAGGTATCCCAGCCGGCGGGCACGGCTATCGGAGAGAATTCGGCAAGGAAATACCTGCCATAATTAAGAGTGAGATGCCCCCCCACTTTTAGATTGGCGGACATTTCCGGGGAAACTGTCACTTCGGCGCCTGGCAGGATGCGAATATCAAGCCCGCTGTTTTGGACTGCCGCCATCAGTGCATTTACAACTTCAGCAACCCTGGGGCCGGTGAATTCATAAGTTCCGGGCTTGAAATGGGGTGTGGCGACGATGCATTTCACCCCATCAGCGGCGGCGGCCCGGCACATATCAATGGCCTCGTCAAGAGACTCTGGCCCGTCATCCATGCCGGGCAGAATATGGCAATGAAGGTCTATCATTTCTTTCGCTTCTTCTTGCCTTTGCGGTCCGAATAGTAATAGGAATAATAGGGATAGTAATAGTAGGACTTTTTTGTCGTATCAATCTTGTTCAGCACAACGCCAAGTATCCTGGCATCAATTCCTTTCAAGGGCTGAATCGCTTTATGGATAAGATCGCGGGGGGTTTTTCCGCCCCATATCACCATGATGACACCATCCGCCAAATTAGCCAAAACAAGGGCGTCTGAAAAAGCCAGGAGCGGTGGAGAATCAATGATCACCCGGTCGTATTGCTCCCTCGTTTTGTCGATGAACTCCTTCATCCTCTCGGAACCAAGCAGTTCGGAAGGGTTTGGGGCCAATGTTCCGCCAGTGAGGATATCAAGATTGGGATACGATTCCAGGTGCTGGATTGCCTGGGAAAGTTTGGCAGGGTCAACGAGTACATCGCTGATACCCGACTCATTGCCGATGTCGAACACGTTATGGAGATTCCGCCGACGCATGTCGCAATCAACGATCAGCACCTTTTCTCCCATCTGAGCCATGGCCACCGCCAGGTTCACAGCGGTGATCGTTTTTCCTTCGTTGGGTATGGCGCTGGTCATCAGGAAGACTTTAAGCTGATTCACGGCGGAGGAGAGCATCAAACCCGTTCGTATCGTTCGATATGCCTCGGCCGTGGCGGACTTGGGGTCGGTAGTCATGAAAACAGGGCCAAGCTTTTCCGCAGTCAGGGGAACGACATCCAGAAAGGCAAGTCCGAGCTTTTTATCCACATCTTCGGCTGTCTTGATGGTGTCGTCCATGTAATCGACAAAAAAGGCGACAAAAACACCGCCGAAAAGCCCCACCATAACGGCCAGAATCAAGTACAACCCTCTCTTTGGTTTCACAGGAAACTTCGGGATGACAGCGCTGTCCACAACCTGGACATTCGAGATGTTGATGCCGCCCGAAAGAGAGGCCTCCTGATATTTTTTAAGAAGCAGCTCGTAAAACTGTTTGTTGCTGCCCGATTCTCCAGCAAGGACATTGAAGTTGATAGCCTTTTGGGTTAGATCCATCACCTCCTGTTTCTGCACGTCGATGCTTCTTTTAAGTGATGCTTCGCGGCTGCTGGCTATTTCGAACTCTGTCTTGGCCGCGTTCAGCATTTTTCTGGCCTCGGAAATTATGTTCTTTTGCACCATGGAAAGCTGGGAATACGCATTGATGACCTGAGGATGCTTGGGTCCGAATTTTTCGGACAATTCAGAGAGCAGCTTCTTGATGCCAAGCTCTTCATTTCGCAGCCCCTGGATCACCAGGTTATTCATGATATCGGGAACGGTGGCCAGATGCTCCGGGGAATTGATGACGCTGTTGATCTGCCTGTATCTTATTTCTGCTTCCTGCCGCTTGCCCTCTGTCTGGACCAGTTGGGTGATGAGTTCCTGAAGCTTCTGAGTAATGACGTTTTCCTTGGTCTCGAAGGAGACAATTCCCTTGCCTTCCCGGTACTGCTGAAGCGTCTTTTCCGTATTCGCCACACTTTCCTTGGCTTCAACAAGCCTTGCCGACAACCATTCCGCCGCATCGCGATAGGGTTTAACCCGTATGTCCAGATTGTGTTCGATGAAGGCATTGGCGATACCATTGGCCATCGCAGCCGCAACAGCAGGATTATCAGCCAGATAATTGATCTTGATCAAATTGTTCTGTCTTCCTGTTTCCATCTCGATATTTTCCAGGATGGTATCCGTTAAAGCGGGGTCCAACTCCGGTATAATGCTGGAATCGGGAAACGGATTGGCGGGTTTCGCCTTTTCCGGAAACAGACTTTTGATCTGTTTTTTAACCGTTGATAACAAATTGTTTGCGGCTTTGTCCTTAAGGTCGAGGAAATAGGAATTTTTATCAAGCTGCAGTTTTCTTACCACACGGTCGGCAAATGACCGGCTGGTGATGATCTCTTTCTGGGTATTGAAATACTCGGCAGAGTCCTTTGTCTGGATGATGGCGGCCCCGCCTTCGGCAAAATTCAGGGTCTGGTTTCTCTCCAGTTCAACAAGCACCTGAGTGGTGGCTTTGTATATCGGGGTGGCGGCGAACGAATACACCAAGACTATGCCAACGACCATGAAGAAGAAGGTAAGAACCACACTCCTTCTTTTTGAAAGTATTCGCCAGTAATCCCGGAGATGGATTTCTTCTTCCTGCATGTTCATTGTACGGGTAATCTCCTTTATCAAAAAAAGCTCTCCGGAACAACGATGATGTCATCCGGTGCGATCAGGTCTTCCATTTTGACCTTGATGGTGTTTTCGACATTGCCGGTCTTGCGGACAATCTCCGTTTTGTCCTTGTTCGCCTTAAGGGTAAAGCCGCCAGCCAGGGTTATGGAACGCAGCACCGTCAGTCCCTTGGTGATTTTAAAGGCTCCAGGGTTTTTGACCTCCCCCGTCACATAGACAAACGCGGCCTTGGGCACATAAATGCTGTCGCCATCCAGAACCGGAACATTCGTCGATATGTCTGCACCCTCCAGAAGTTTTGTCAGGTCTATCGAAATGATAACATCGTCTTTCTGGCTTGCAGCGCCCTTGACGGCATTGCGCTGGATAAAAAGAGTTTCTCCGGCATTGAGGGTGATACCGCCGGCATTGGAGATCACCTCCATCAGGGTGGAGTTGCCCCGCATTTCGATGAGTCCGGGTTTTGTGAATTCACCGAGGGTTGTCACCTTCTTACTCTTGTATTCCTGTATGAAAACAGCCACCTGAGGATTCCTGATATACCCGTTGGCAAAAAGACCAGCCAGCTTTTTGCCGATTTCCGTTGCTGTCATAGCTTTTACGGAAACCTCGCCGATCAGCGGCACGGTAATCATGCCCTCGCCGCTTACGCGCACTTCAGAAGTCAAATCGGGATTGTTATACACCGTAATCTTGAGCAGATCCCCGTCGCCAACCTCATACTCCTGACTGTGGGCAAGAATGGGCAGAAGAAACAGCATGACAGTGAGGCAGGAAAAAACACATGTCGCGATTTTGAATAGCCGGTGCAACCCGGCATGGTAATTAAATCTCTGCATCTTTTAGGTACTTTCTCCTTTGTTCTGGCAACACCGTGGAAGGCTGTGCAGGTGGGGTCTTTTCTTTGACAACGGACTTCTGATTGGAACTCAGCCAGATCTCTCCCACCGTGAAATAAGAAACATTTTTCACGCTGATCGACAGACCGATGTTGACGATTTCAGTCTCCGACTTGGAGGCATTGACGAAAAAATCAGATATCCCTGCGCTGACCAGGGCATGGCCCGTCTCCACAGCAAATCTGGATTCGGGGTTCCTTTTTTTGTATAGTACAAATCGCGCACAGCCACCGGACACCTTTATGATGGCTGTGCGCTTGCCGTTATCAACTGAATATTCGTACTGTTTAACATGCAACGTTGTACCGGGCAAAACATTCACAAAAGAATCATCCGTAAACACCAGTTGCACCCCGGAATCCTTTGCCGACTCCACGATATGGCCAACATCAATGCGGTCTCCCGTCTTCAGCAACGAAATCGTTTCGTCCCCGGTTCGCCGGGCCGTTACCTGGCCCCGCACCCGGGTGATAATGCCGGCAACGGGATCCCCGGCAAAAAGGTTACCTTCCAGGATCATCAGAAAGAGCAGGGAAAAAGGCAGAAAACATCTTGATATTCCAAACGTTGAAGCCCCCATTTTTATTGCCGGGGGCATAGCGCTGAAACGATTCATGAATGCTTACAGGGCAAAGTTTATGCCTAATGAAATGGTATTATCAGTGAGATCCCTGATGTCGATATTGGAATTGCGGTCTAGCCGGTTGTAATTAAGGGCGAATTCCAGCCAGTCCTTCATTTGATATTTCAGGCCCACCCCGCCCAGGGTCGTCTTGTCATGTCTATCCGGGTCTGGCGCGATGGCATTGGAATAGTCATCTTCGCCATAAGACACCCTTGCTACAGCGGATAACTTGTAAACCAGCTTGTGGGTATATTCGGCAAAGGCCCCTGTCGTGACAAAATACCTTGCTCCCTCGGCGTTGGACTCGTTGACATCCCTTAGCGCAACAACTTTAATGGAAGAACGATCTGTAAATGCGTGATTCAGATCTGCGGATGCCGTCCAGGTGTCAATACCATTCATGCCTGGATCTTCAAAACTTTTCTGCAGATACCCTCCTTTTACCGTTCCCTTCGTATTTT
>JBAXVB010000213.1:0-6626 GCA_037129415.1 Deltaproteobacteria bacterium | reverse complement strand
CATGTTTTGATTGAATTCAAATACAGTGAATCAGTCAATCAAGACGACCTTTTTCGGGCCCTGACCTACAGATACTTGTACTTGAAGGCACGAAAGCTGAAACCAGAACGGCTTCATACTGTTATCATCAGCTCTAATACACCGTCCCAACAGTTCAGGATGGATTTCGGATATCAGGAAAGCGATAGGCCAGGAGTCTGGCACAGTAACAATATCATGCTGGATATTCTGCACATTCTGGTACTCGATGATCTTTCCGATGCACCCCACAACCTGTTCATAAAATGCTTTGCCAGTCGTCAAAAAGAGAAAGAACGGGCATTCAAAAAACTGTTTGAGTCCGACTGGAAACAGTTAAGCGGTTCACTTCCGCAGATTTTCATGGGAATGTGGTGCATCTATGCCAGCGCGCAGGAAGGAAAAGATATGATGGAATATGAACTGACACCAGAAAAAGTTATGGAGATCGGAAAAGGATTTGAGGATGCATTCCTGGCCTACTTACCCATTGAGAAAAGGCTGAAAGGCCTCAAGCCTGAAGATATTCTTGGTAGTTTATCTGATGAGGATATTATGGCCTACATCAATAAAAAGGGGAAAGGGGTAAAAGCCAAGAGGTAATGGCTATCCCTGCAATCAGCAAACAGCACTTCTTGCCGCTTTTCAATGATGGCGGCGATATACGGATAAATGTCTGCCGAAACGATGATCAAGGCATAGAAAAAATCTGAATCAGACAATGGGGTATTCTTTGTTGGAAATCACCTTATGGCCAGTGTATTCAAAGCGTCTGCACACACAAAACTACCGCGGAGTGGCTTACTGTGAATATCAACTGAAAATAATGAAGGAAACGACAATGGCAACTCTGGCCTACAGTGAAAACATTGAACAGATGGCTAAAGAGCTTGATTTTGGCGGTGTGAAGGGTCTGATCAAGGATGTTCTTGCAACACAAATTCTCGCACGAATTTCTGGCTTTTCCGAAGAAGTGGAAGGTTTCGAAGCCAGATACGGCAAGGATTATCAGACCATAAATAATGAATTTAAAAAGGCTAACGAGAACTTTAAGAAATTCGACGATCTCATGGCATGGCAATTTGCTCAGGAAGGCAAAGAGTATTGGCAAGGTCGGCTGAAAGAGCTGAACGATGTTTTATAACACCATCCGTGAATTCGGTGACATTGTCGCTGACTATACTGTTACCGAATTCCGGCGCTTTGGCGCAGCCATGTCGTTTGTGGCAAAGGTCAACTTCATTGATGGATCGGTTCTGTTTATCAAGGATTATCTCTTTATTGATAGCAAACGGAAGTATTCCTACCACTGGCAGGATAAGTCCGGCAGCCTTCTCTCCCGCTGGGACAATGCCCCACATCACAGTGATCTCATATCTTTTCCCCATCACAGGCACCTGGAAAACACAGAAGTAACGGCATCAACCGAGAGAAACCTGCCGGAGATATTTCTCGTTATCCGCGAAGCGTTAAAGAACAACTCATAACTGGCCCCGAAGACAGGCTCTGATAGCTTCCTGGATATTATTCTATTGCTTCGCTAATGGTTCTTCCATAGCTTCTGCAAGACTTTAAATATGATGAAATATGAACTGACACCAGAAAAAAAAAGCGAACGCCTTCGACGCTGCGCTTAAAAAACGGCTGGCCCGCCGCCTCCATCTACCCCAAGCGATTGCCTCACGGATGAAACAATCCCAATACTCCCGCTGCCATACCTGGGATCCCTCCTGGGATCGCCGCACCCCAGTGTGGCAATGAGGAAGATACCCACGCTAATTACCATCCCCGATGTTGTTGGGATTGCCGCCATAATGGAGCGGCCCACTTCGCTTTTAGCCGCCACAAGAGCGTCGTCATAATTGCCGCACTGGGGTGCGGCGATCCCAGAGGCTGATGGATTCCCCCCTTTTCCAAAGGGGGAAGTATCATTTTCATATATGGGGTGATCGAATTTAAGAAAGATACAAAATTACTGTGATCTGGATTGTCTGGCGACTTGCATTTTTAACCGGTCTATGGTAATGGTCTCGCATGAACGCTAATGAAACAGATACCATACTAACCAATACACCTGGTTATAGTGGAACAGTGGATGATGCTTCGCATGCTACCAACATTTATACGGATAACAGCGATGGCACTGTAACAGACATATCCTCAAGTCTGATGTAGCAGCAAGCAAGTTCTTCTAAGGAGATGGCTTGGGAACAGGCACTGGCCTATTGTGAGAAACTTGCATCTTCACAATGAACACCAGTGCCTTGGCCCGTACTGCTACCATCCGGATAATAGGTGCAATTGGCAGTTCAACGAATGTGAAGTTGACACAAGCAGGGCGGATAAATAACCTACAACGCCGGCGGAGGAACGATAAAAACCGAAAACAGCGGCAATTACAGCGTAACCGTACCCTGGGGTGATGAATCTTCTGAATAATGAGACGGTATGTTTTTTCGAACGATGTGATTGATTTCTCATCCGCGATATGTTTGATATAACTAATTAGCATGATTGAAGTTTTTTTATTTTTTCAGAGGATTTATGTCCATAGATCAACAACATAATGAGGAATCTCTAAAGACTAAGGCTGACACCGCAGATGTAAAGAACCTAACGGATCTGATGAATTGCATTATGTTGCTCCATCAAGCAAAGATCGCGCATGGCAAAAAACTCACATATAGAAATCGAACTGGCGCTTTGATCAAGAATATGTTAGGCGGCATTATCGGCAATGCTCTCGAATGGTATGATTTTGCGGTTTTCGGCTTCCTGGCCCCTATGATAGGGGAGAATTTTTTTCCTTCGGATGATCCTCTGGATTCGCTACTGGGGGCTTTCAGCGTTTTTGCGGCAGCTTTTATCGCACGGCCTGTAGGAGGGATACTTTTAGGCTATATCGGCGATCAATACGGTCGTAAGAAAGCGCTCCAACTTTCGGTTATGATGATGGCAGTGCCTACATTTCTTGTAGGTATTTTACCTACTCATGCAGAAATCGGAATACTCGCGCCAATCCTCCTTATTTTGCTACGCATAATGCAAGGGCTTTCTGTAGGGGGCGAACTTATTGGTTCGATAACCTTTGTGGCCGAGAACGCTCCGCCTGAACGGCTAGGCTATTTCAGCAGTTGGACGTTTGCAAGTTGCTATGCCGGGATGCTGATGGGCTCACTGAGCGCCGTTGGTCTCAATGTAGTGTTGGGACCGAATGCCATGTCGGATTGGGGATGGCGTCTGCCATTCCTCTCTGGCATGCTTATCGCTTTCGCGGCTGTCTGGATGCGCAAGGAACTAACGGAAACGCCTGTTTTTGAGAAAATGAAAGCGAAGGGGCAACTTGGTGGTAATCCGGTTGCTGAAGCGGTGCAACTCGTTCCGGGTAGCATTTTTCATGCCTCAATGTTGGTCATACTAGTCGGTGGTGGATTCTACACTTTGTTCATCTGGTGGCCAACTTATTTGGAACATTTTGTCCATCCTTACATGTCTTACACTGCGGCACTCAATACTTTATCGTTGATACTCCTGATTATTTTGATTCCTATAACTGGCCGACTCTCTGACGAGTTTGGACGAAAAACTCTTCTTGTGTGGAGTTCGGCAGGTATGACCCTCTTGTCTTGGCCGCTCTTTTTATTGAGTTCCCAAGGTGGATTTCTCCCTGTCCTTTTGGCTCAACTTTGCTTCACCGTCCTGATGGGTTTTTTTCTGGGGCCGATTCCTGCGGCCTTGGTTGATTTGTTCCCCCCACGCTTTCGCTACAGTGCCATTGGCCTCGCCTACAATATCTCCCTGTGTATATTTGGAGGTACAGCCCCACTCATGGCCACATGGTTAATCAAACACTATCATACCATTTCTGCCCCAGCACTATATCTCGTCTTTCTTTCCGGGCTAAACCTCTTGGCCGCTTTGACCCTGCCGGAAACAAGGTTTGTCAAGTTAAGAAATATTCCAAAAAAGAAAAAAGGCTTATGATAAGCGATACTGGTAAACGATAGATAACAATGAACAATGAGCGATCACCAAACCAGGCCCGAGTCTGGCGGTTTCAGCTTGGGCGGATCAGCTTTTATGATCCACCGGAGCAGAAGCCGAAGTGTCGCCGTGGATGCCAGACTGCCGAAGCACAGGCAAATACCTCCAATGAGATTTCCATCAATTCCAAGTGTCAACAACACACTGCCGGTCAATAATATGGTGATTATAAACATCACCTGTCCAGCAATGACAGTCATCGGTTTTCCAGCCAAGCTGGCAAGGCCTTCACCCTGAGCCCGAACCGCTACGCACACCGGATACAGCGCCAGCGCCAGAGCTGCAACCCTGACTAATGGCAGGTTGACTGGATCAAGATTCTGAAGCCCGATATAATACAGATCAGACAATCCAGGCAAAATGAACATCAAGGGAAGCAAACCCAGGACGGCTCCCGCAGCCAAAGCAAATTTAAGGGTTCTGCGGTCCTCCTCAAACGACGGCGGAAATGCAAGTACCACTTCCAGTACCCGTGTTGCCCCATAAGCAACTGGGGCGGCAAGTCCAAGAGCCAGGTAATAGGCTGGCAGCATACGTTCCGGACTTGCGGCGCGCGCAATGAACGCTCCCAGCAGGATGGATGACAGGGCAAGCAAATAGCCCCCGATTGACAAGGGAAGGTTAAACAAAAATATCTCTTTTTTTGTTGGCACTGTCGCAGAAGCCTTCAGGCGGGCCAGATACGGCCTGGCCAGCCATGCCGAAGCCGCAACCTCCAGTACCACGGGAAAACTGAGACAAACCACAGCCCAGAGGGGGCCAACCGCATCCACCAAACAGAACAAGGGAGAAAGGACTGCCGTTAAGAGTATCCGCAGAATGGTTGCCAGACTGGCCTTGCCCGTGGCGCTGGCGTTATACATGACCACCTGGAAGGGAATTCTGAGGAAAAACAGAAACTGAAGAGGGACGGTAGCCAGAAACGTCATCGCTGCCGGATGTTCGATGGAAGGCGGCAGACCGATCAACCGTCCGAAAAGCAAATGGGCTGCCGTTGGTATGCACAGCAAGGCTTGAACCAATGTGACCATCAGGCCGAGGCTCAGGGTGACAGCCCGAAATTGGCGATACCCATCCCGAGTCTTTCCGAACATCATTCCGGCGGTGATCAGTCCGAATCCGAAGGTGCTCAGCATGTACATCAGCGCGTTAGACTGGGCCAGACCTGCCAGATTCAGTGGGCCGCCGTGCCCCCTTGAGGCTACCATGGCGACCAGCGGGTAGCTCAGTGCTTGCGATGTGGCCTGAAGCGCCAATGGCGCAAAAAACCGGGTGTAATTCGGCGTTTTCTGGGCTTTCAAGGTGTTGTCAGTCGTCATATCTACTAACAGGAATAGTCAGAAGGAGAGTGAATTTGAACACAGCCGTTGACCGTGAACGGCTTTAATTCGGTAAACGGAGAACGGCTTTGAACAGAAAGATAATGCAATTAACGCCCAAGAGTCAGAAAATAGCGATGAAAACGGTCGTCACCGGTCAGCTCGGGATGAAAAGCAGTCGCCAGCAGATTGTGCTGGCGGGCGGCGACGATGCGTCCGTCCGAAAGCCTGGCCAGCACTTTTACATCTGCGCCCACGCTTTCTATGAGCGGGGCGCGGATGAAGACGGCGTGTACACTTCTGTTATCTTCCGCAGTAAATATTTCTGGCACCTCAATATCTGTCTCAAAGCTCTCAGCCTGACGGCCAAAGGCATTGCGCTTAATGGCAATGTCCATCAGCCCCAGCATGGGTTGCGAGTGACGAGCATCCCTGGCAAGGAAGATAGCCCCGGCGCAGGTTCCCCATACAGGCTTGATTGAAGCAAGTTGGCGGATCGGCTCCATCAGGCCGAAGCGAACCGCAAGCTTGCCGATGGTTGTTGACTCGCCGCCGGGGATAATGAGGCCGTCGATGCCCGCCAGATCGAGCGGCAGGCGGACTTCAACGGCAGTTACTCCGATCTGCTCAAGAATTCGAACATGTTCGGCAAAATCGCCTTGCAATGCAAGAACACCCATTTTCATAAAAACCACCCCGTCTAAACATTGTATTTCATGTATCATTCTTAAATTTTATCGAACGCACTTGTGCCCGCTAATCACAACTAAAATCGAAAGGATTCCCCCCCTTTGAAAAAGGGGGGCCAGGGGGGATTTAGGAGGCTATCCACCTGAAAAATCCCCCTCGATCCCTCTTTTCCAAAGGTGGAAGTACCATTTTCATATATGGGGTGATCAAATTTAAGAAAGATACTATTTCATGATATTCTTTGTTGGAAATCACCTTACCATCCCCGGACGGCCAGATGCTCACTTTCCGGCATTGAGCTGACAGAGCGGCCGACCATAGGTTCACCAAGATTGCGGCTGACTTCAGCAATAATCTTAGGATCGCGGAAGTGGGTTGTGGCCTCGACAATGGACTTGGCGCGGCGTTCAGGGTTTCCAGATTTGAAGATGCCAGAGCCCACAAACACGCCATCCACGCCCAATTGCATCATCAGCGCCGCATCCGCTGGCGTGGCAATGCCGCCTGCAGCAAAGTTGACGACCGGCAGATGCCCCAGATCCCTGGTCTCTTTGA
>JBAXVB010000212.1:0-6631 GCA_037129415.1 Deltaproteobacteria bacterium | reverse complement strand
TTTTCAGATTTCAGGTCCAGGGCCATTCCGCGTTTGCCGCCATTATAATACAAAAATTGAAGACTTCCGTTTTGATCCGGGATTCCTTTATAAAATGGACCCCGATGTCGAAGCGGATCACCGGCTACAGGCTCCAGATGAATGACATCCGCGCCCAGACCGACATACATCTTTCCGGTATATGGGCCAAGTTCTCCAGTAAAATCAAGAACCCGAATATCTGAAAGAGAATGCTCGTTTCCGTCGATTCCCATAATTGATCGTTCTCCTTTATTATGCTTCAGCCCGAAAACAGGCTTCTGCCGCCGCAGATATACAGCACCTGGCCGGTAATAAATGATGCCTCGTCACTGGCCAGAAACATCACAGCATTGGCGATGTCATCAACATGACCCAGTCTTCCGGTAGGTTGCTTGGACATCAGAAAATTGCGGTTTTTTTCCGGAAGTTCGTACCAGAGTGGGGTTTCGATCAACCCTGGCGCGATACAGTTGGCGGTGATTCCCTTGGCTCCCAGCTCCAGAGCCAGAACACGGGTCAGTCCGACCACACCGGCCTTTGCAGAGGAATAAGGAGCCTGGCCGGCTCCCCCAAGCCACGCACGGGAAGCGATGTTGATGATTCGGCCATGCTTTTTATCCACCATAAAATTGTGAGCGGCTTGGCTGCACAGAAACGCGCCTTTCAGATTCACATTGATGGTGATGTCCCAGTCGGCCTCTGTAAGTTTGCGAAGCGCTCCGGCTCGCTCCATTCCCGCATTGTTGACCAGTATGTCAATTCCGCCCAGTTCGTTAGCCGTTTCCTGAATCATCTGATCCACAGCGGCTTTTTTGGATATATCGGCGACCTTTCCGATTGCGGACAGGCCGTCGCTTTTAAATTCCGCCACTGTCTTTTCAACAATCTCCGGCGCGATGTCATTGATCACGACGGTTGCGCCAGCTTCCGCCATTCGTCTGGCGGTCTGCTTGCCAATTCCGCTTGCAGAACCCGTTATCAGGGCTACCCTGTTTTGAATTCCCATCTTGCTTGACCTCCTCCTGAATGGAATTATGTCTAAATGGACATGGAAAAATACATGCTTTTGCCGCCGCAAACGAATAGGGTCTGACCTGTTGCATAAGGTGACGTGTCAGAGGCAAAAAAACCGACAGCCAAGGCCACATCTTCAGGTGTTCCCAGCTTTTTGACAGGAAGACGGGCTGCTGCTTTTTCCACATCTTCATCGGTCATGTCGGCACAGCGAATATCCCCTTTGGCCACGCAATTGACAGTTATGTTGTCTTTTGCTACTTCAAGGGCAAGTGAGCGGGTAAATCCGAAAATCGCAGATTTGGCAGCGGAATAATTGGCTTTTCCTGGCCATCCGATATAGTTTAAATCGCTGATATTGATCACCCTGCCATATTTTTTTTCCTGCATGACAGGTATGACTTCACGACACAAAAAGAACATGGGATCCAGATTGTCGGATAGAGACTGATGCCAGTCGTCATCCGTCATGTTGCAGATACCGTGTGCCGATAAATTTTCTGCATTGTTGATCAGAATATCGATTCGTCCAAATCGATCCAGTACCGCACCTACTGTTTTGTGGATTTCCCCTGAATTTTTGCCGTCCACAGTGATTTGCTCAATGTTCCCTCCCGAAGCCTTTATTCCGGATGCCAACTCATCCAGATTTTTCTGGCTGTCACCAATGATAACCACCTTCGCCCCTTTTTCTGCAAACCGAACGGCAATTGCCCTTCCAATCCCATCGTTGATGCCGGATATCAGGGCAACTCTGTCCTTGACTATATCCATGATCGATACCCCCCGTTGAAATTATGAATTACGAATTATGAATCAATCTAAAAATTGAAATCTTAGAACTCAGACACCAGCATGTGCATGGTGCAGGCCGCATGTTCGGTCCCGGAAAGTCCGCCGCCGGTCACATGGGCCATGGCAACACGAGGTATCGGCACGACCTGATATCCGGGACACTCGTTTCTCAACTGTTTGACATTGGCTGCAATCTGGGCCGCACCCGATGCGCCGATTGGGTGCCCATAGGAAAGCATGCCACCCCTTGGACTCACCACGCATTTTCCGCCATAAGTGGATTGTCCGTCCCGGAGAAATTTTAATCCTTCTCCTTTTTTGCATAACCTCATACACTCATAATAGAGAAGTTCAGCAATGGTAAAGGCGTCATGCAGTTCAAGGATATTTACATCCTCGGGGCCAATGCCGGATTCCTCGTACAGCATATCGCTGGTCATTTCGGTGATGTCATCGCCTGTAATGTCCCGCGGCTGGTTGTGATAGGGGCCGGATGTGACCACCGTACCCGCAACCCGAACCGGCTTTTTAATTCCAAGTTTTTTGATCATGTCTTTTGAGCACACCACCACCGCACCTGCCCCATCCGCTACGCCGCAGCACTGATGCAGGGTCAGGGGATAGGCGATCATGCGGGAATTGACAATCTCTTCCACAGTGATTTTGCCTTTGAACCAGGCATGGGGATTGTTGGTGGCATGTTTTCGGTTCTTGACTGTGATCATGGCCAGATCCTCAATGGTCGCTCCGGTTTCATGCATATACCGGGTAGCCCGCATGGAGTATTTTCCGGTCATGACACCACCATGGACAGCTTCAATGTCATTCATGGCCGGCATAAATGCAGTTCCGGCCTGACGACGAAGCGTGTGGTTTTCCGCACCGACACCCATGGAAATTTCCGTGACGCCGGTCGCCACATCCTTGATCGCCAGATGAACAGCCATGGCGCCAGCAGAACAGGCGCTTTCCACATTAATAATGGGCAGCTTCCCCAGCATTCCCAAATCCTTAAAAATGGTCTGCCCGGTTACAATCCCGTTATGGGCGTTGCCCACATAGGCGCTTTGAATGACATCCGGACGATCAATATTGGATGCCCGAATCGCCTGAAAAGCCGCCTGCCGCCCCAGCACATCATAATCCTCCTTGTGTTTGCCAAACACGGTTTCACCAACCCCTGCGATATAAACATCCCGCTGAAGCTTCATGATTTCCTCTCTTCCGGCACAGCAGCCTTTTTAAATTTATAGCTGGTTATGGGCAGGCCGTCCTGATTCATTCGAATCGGACCGACGGTCAGCTCAACTGCTTGATCACAAAAAAACGATCCGAGTTCACCTTCTAATTGGGCAAAAATTCGAATGTTTTCCGGCAGATCCACATATCCGACAATATATGGCGTGTTCATGCCCGGCTGGCCGATGTGAATATCGGCGAAGCTGTAGAGTTTTCCCTGGCGTGACAGCGGAATCATATCAAACTCCTCGCCCCAGCAGCCTGGGCAGGGATTCAGTTTGGGAAAATCCAACTGACCGCAGCGCGTACACCGGTACCCCTTGAGATAGGGAAGAGAACCATCTTGGGGAACCTCCAGCAGATCGGGATGAAAAAACGTGATATCAGGCTCTTTTTCCTTTTTTTTCTTTTCGGATGACATGCCCTGTTTTCTCCTGGTTGAATAGAATGTTATTAACCGTTAAAATCGAAGCTATCTTCAATATTGACATATCATAAAATACTATTTCTATATGTCATCAAACTACAAATATATCTCTTAACACATCTTTATAACAAATATTTCATGAATAATTGATCTGTCAACAAACCAACTTGAGATATTTTAGTGATTCAAAATTGATGAACAAGAATCAATTATTGATTTTTATTGAGGCGGATTCAATCATAGAGGAAATAGCATGTCAATAGTTTTTTTATTGCGACAAAAAAAATATTGATATAGGGAATGCGAGGAGGGTAACAGGAAAAAATGCCTTTTCAGACAGTTTTTTCCCGTCTTATGTGTGTCCAGTGGTCAAAAATTAAAACGGCAGATCAGTTTCCTGGGTAGTTATCGCACGGCACAACAGCTTGTTGGTCTGATTGAATTCATCCATGATGTCAATGAAGCTGCTGTGTTCAATACCGACCCATCTCATGGTCAGATGGGCGAATGTTCCCAGAAACAGGTTGCGATAGACCCGATTGTCCACATCCGCCCTGAATACACCCTTTTCCTTGCCTTCATTCAGAATGTCATTCAATAAATCAATGTATTGCAGATAGGCGGAATATGCATTTGACTGATAAAATTCCTTGTTGAGCTTGATATCGTAGAGAAAAATTTCCAGCAGTTTTCGATCTGACAGAAAAAATCCAAAATGATACCAGATCATCCTTCTCAGGCCGATGACCGGGCTGTCGGAGTGAAAAGTGGTTTGAAGCCACTCACGATATTGGGTAAACCTTTCCTGAGGAATGGAAAATAGAAGGTCTTCCTTGTTCTTGAAATATTCATAAATGGTTCCCTCCGCTACGCCGGCGGCATTTGCGACCTCCACCATAGTAGCCTTATTGTACCCCTTTTCCGCGAAGACTGTTTTTGCCGCAAACAGAATCCGCTGTGCCTTGTGTTTTTTTTCTTCCGGATCAGGTGTCTGTGGTGTTGCGACTATCATGGCGGTAATCAGTGACATGATGGATTCAAAATCCGGCGTGGTTTCCCTGACTTCCTGGTAGGCCAGACAGCTTAAGGATTCTTCATCAAGCAGTCCGAAAATCATATCCCGGACAATCGTCAGGTTCAGATCGCTTCGAAAAAATCCGTCCCGGACCCCTTCTTTCAAAATTGACAAAAGAATTCCTGTGTACTCTTTCAGTGACCGGTATGCATCATGTTTGTAGAAATCCTTGTTGGCTCGGCATTGCAGAAGCAGATTCTTTCGTATTCGAGCATCTCCGCGGCTGAAATCATTCAGGTACAGGTGATGCCAAACCATTTTTCCAATCTTGGAAACCGGGCCGATGATCCCCTGAAGCTCAAATGCCAGATCATCAATGGCTTTTTTCATCAGCTCATCAAGACACCAGAACAGCATATCTTCCTTGTTTTTGAAATAATAATAGATAATTGAATCCACGACACCGGCCTTTTTGGCGATATCGCTGATTTTTGATTCCTTCAGACCATTCTCGGAAATGATCTCCTGAGCTGCGTTAATGATCAACTGTCGTTTTTGAATTTCCGCCAAAGGTTACTCCTGTCAACCTGTATTCAGATTAGCCATATTTACCATGAAAATGCTTTTTATCTGAAACAAACTGAATTTGCAATGCCCCTCCTCTTCATGTTTCCCATTTGTTTTCAGAAAATCATCATTTTAAAAAATGGCAGTAACACTCATGTTATCAAGATGTTAATTGTGTTTAAGTTTGGAATGATAAACAGAATATTTCTCAATGGGTGCAGTATAAACAATTCAGCATCAAAATCATTGAGTCTGATTTACCAAATCAATAGACACGTTCTTTATTGGCGTCTGAATACTTTATAAATATTTTTTAAAATAATTCTTGACAATTCCGCTGAATCTGATTGAATATGGCTCAGTAACATGAATGAATTTATTATAGCGAGTGATATTCATTTGTTTTAATAAACAGCTTTATCTTTAACTATTTTGAATTGTTTAAATATATATCAAGATAGTCGATACAGACGTTTCGAATATCACTCAAATGACATGGGGTTTGTTGTGTCACTATAATGAATTGGATTCAAATAATTGTAACGATCTTATCAAATAATTTAGGGCGTTATTATCAGTCATCCACTAAAATCTATATTGGAAGGAGGACGAACATGGCCAGATGTGCAGATTGCAGTTATTTTTTTTCAATTCCCGCTGGAGATTACGACTATGAAAAAGGCAAAGGCGACTGTGTTCACGAAGAACAGGATCAGAAGGGCAAATTCTGGTTGTCACGACCTGTTTTGGAAGAGTCTGATGCATGTGCTAAAATGAAGGCCAGAAAGTAATAATCAACCAACCGATTCACCCAGCATATTGATGCAACCATCATAAGAAAGGAGTTTGTCAATGCCTATCACGGAAAGAACAGCTAGACTTAAGCAGCGATGTCGTTACAAACATGTGGCCGGTGGCGAATATGTCGATCCGGGTGTAAAAGCCGGAGTTGAACGCGCCCGTTTGATCACCCAGTCCCATAAAGACAATCTTGGCAAACCCGTTTGTGTCGTGCGGGCAAAGGGTCTTGAAAATATATTGTTGAACATGGCCATCCACATTCAGGAAGATGAACTGATTGTGGGGGCGAATACCGAACATCCGGACTATTTCCCCATGTATCCGGAACTATCGTATTTCTCCACGGTTGATATGGTGGAAAGTCAGTACTGCTCCGATAAAGAAGAGATGCGGAACATTGCAGAATACTGGAGACCGTTCACCATTCAAACCAAGGCGGAAAAATATTTCACCGAAGAAGAGCTTGGCATCATGTATTCGGCCACTACGGTTCAGCCGCCCATGTTTGTGACAGCATTCAGCAGCATCATGCCCAATTATGAATCCGTGCTGGAGGATGGTCTTGAGAAACGAATCAAAAATATCGAAAAAAATCTGGAGATGGCCAATGCCCAGATGCGCAAATCCCCATGGATTGCCAAAGATAATCTTGGATTTTTAGACAAAATCGACCAGTGGAACGCTATGATCATTGCAGATAAAGCAGTGATTGGGTGGGCCCAAAGATACAGCAGGCTGGCCAAGATTATTGC
>JBAXVB010000211.1:0-6636 GCA_037129415.1 Deltaproteobacteria bacterium | reverse complement strand
GAGGCCTGTCCGGATGGTTGGCAAAGGCAAACCCGAAGCGGCCGCGGTCGCAGATAAAATGGCCATTGATGTGTTCATTGTAGCGTGCTTCAACCCGGATCAGCTCCCGATAGCGGGCGCTGACTATTGTATGACATCCCAAAGAACACTGAATACAAAGCGATGGCGCACGCTGAAAATCCCAACGCCGGCCCTTGAATCTTGCTGGTTTGTCCGTCAATACGCCGGTGGGACATAAGTCGATGAGATTTCCGGAAAAAGGATTTTCCAGCTGGCCGTCCGAATACCTGCCAAAATAAGTGCGGTTGGCGATTCCCATGACTCCAAAGTCGCGGTATCCGCAAAAGTCCTGATAAAAACGCTTGCAGCGATAACAGTGGATGCAGCGGTTCATCTCGTGCTGAACCAGTTCACCCAGATATTGATCTCGATGGGTGCGTTTTTTCCCCATATATCGGCGCATTGCATGTCCGCCGGATACTGTTTCGTCTTGGAGCAAACATTGGCCGCCTTCATCGCAGACCGGACAGTCGTGCGGGTGATTCAGCATCAAGAGTTCGATAACGAATCGTCTAAAATCTACAGCCTCGTCATCGGTGCTGGAAACCACCATTCCGTCCTTTGCTTCCACCATGCAACTCATCTGAAGTCCCCGAACCGGGCCATCCAGAAACTTCACGGCGCACATCCGGCAGGCCCCGACCGCCCCAAGCGTCGGATGATAGCAAAAGCGCGGAATCATGATTCCTGCCTGCTCCGCGGCGTCAATTACCTTGACGCCCAGAGTAACCTCAATTTTTCGATCATCAATGATCAGTTTCGGCATGACTGTCCTTCTGTCAGGTTTTTGGCCTGAGTCTGAGCCCATAAAAAAGACATCTATTGAAGAGAAATCATTGAAAAAAATACACTATCCGATGATACACGTTTTTTCTTGTATCTGCTATTCATTAGCTATGAAAAACCCCTGGTATGTCTGGCTGTTTGCTCTGGTTGTTGGTCCGGGCTTTAGGCACGGCATTGGAGCCCATATCTCGGTCGGCTAACACCGTGATAAGCGAAATTTTTGCGCAAGCAAAAATTCCAATTGAGCATCTTGTTATGTGCCTCTGGGTATCCAATTTATCAATTTTTTATATTGTTCTTTGTAGCTATTCTCTATACATGAAACAATATTATTGTCCAAAGAGCACTTCGCATTGCGATCTTTAATCCAAGCGCGTTGAAAATCAATAAGCTCCTTTCGAGCAGACAGTTCAGCATGTCCTGTTTTTATTTCATAAAATAACTCAGATAGTGATAAATCAGAACTAGCCAAATTTCCGTTATTGCAAATAGTTTTCTCAATCACTCCATTAGCTTTAAGACAATCAAAAGATGGTCCACTATCTGGGGGAAGAAATTTCACTGGTGGTTGAAAATCTGCTGAATCCAACGCTACATTTTTGCCTGTCTGCTCGATAAAAGTCACCTTTTTGGGATGTAGATCGTTATCAAATAACCAATTGATAAGAGCCTGTTTAGCTTCTGCTGGAAATTTATTGTGAGTGGTTTTATTTGATCCAATCTGTAATCTATCTGGCTCGTTATAGTCATCACCCCATATAACTCCAATACCAATTTTCGATTTTATATCAGTCCAGAAAAATCCTTTCATTGGACAGTAATGTGCGACGCACGCCGATAGTGAGATGAAGCGGTTTTTCACTACAAAAACTGGATCTGGCGGACCTGAAAGAGCATCCAGAAGATTCTTGTATATTTCATGAGGGACACTTCTCTGAATTAGTGGTTCAATACGTTTATCCCTACGTAATTCATTTGTGGATTTTTCAGCATACTTTAGAAGCCAATCATCGGACTTGTCTAATTCAGCGATAGAGCAAAGCAAGGAAAAAGCAGTCATAACAAAAAAAAACTGAAATAATTTTATCATTGATGTTCTCATTCTAAGCACTTAATGACCAATCGCAACTGAATTGCAATCCAGTGTAGCATCTTGTTAGCCATTTGCTATTGCTAAAAAGTTAATAGTCCTAAATTTCTCGAAAATTTCTCGATATGACTTGAGAGGATGTAAATATCCTGATGGGGTAATTCTAAATAGTGCAAAATCGACTTCGCTAAAGAAATACCAAAAATCTTGAAAAAATGTTCTCGTGTCAATATTACAGCCACCAAATTCAAAGGTTACGATGTCAATAGATTTGGTAGCAAACATTCTCCTTGCTCCTGCGAGCGCATCAAGTTCATGACCTTCGATATCAATTTTCAGTAAATGGATATGGTCTATAGAATTCTCTGAGCAATAGTTATCAATCGTATCGATTATCACCTTTTCTGATTTGCTAAAGTCTATATTGAAATGATCCAGCTTTCTTTTTGTAAGAGAAGCGAGCCCTGAGCCGAAGTTGTCAAAATGCAATAATACTTCACCCTTCTCTTTGCTTAAACCAATATTGTTTAGTTTAACTCGCTTATTTTCTTTGGAAGACTCAACAAGCATTTTGAACGTCTCATGGCCAGGTTCAAAACAGTGAATTTTGAAATCATCTGCCGTGACATTCTCAAGAATGAGCTGAAGAAATTGACCTGTGTTTGCGCCAACATCAAAAATGCAATATGGCGGTCGTATCTTTTCCTTCAGAACATGAAATATTGCTTGTTCACCGCTGGTCAGCACTCAGCCGCCAGATCCGATGCCCATCAGGTATTGCGAAGCCAGCACAATTTTTTCTATCAATTCTTGAATGAATCTGTTTCCTGATGCCTTGATTAAGACATGTTTCAGTATTGACATTGAGTTTTTTCTCCTTTGATGGCTAACAAGTAGCTGTACAATTTCTGTATACCTTCATAAAATAGCGTGGAACCGTATTTTTTCCATTCATTAAGCATACATCAATTTGCCACCTGGATGCAGAATAAGTTCATATTTTAGTTCCATCACCTTTGACCACTTCATTTGAAGGGACACCCGCACTGGCTGATATGCTCCCGCACTTCATCTTCAAAATAGGTCAGCAGGCTTTCCACCGGCGAAGCCGCACCCGGCGCCAGGGCGCAGTAGGAATTCCACAGATACTTGCTCATCCGGCGTAGCAGGGGAATAAATTCTCCCCTGCCCTCTCCTGCCTCGATTCGGGCCAGGATATCCCGGATATATGGCAGGCCTTCCCGGCACGGAGTACACCAGCCGCAGGACTCACGAGCAAAGAATTCCAACATGTTCAGCGTTGCGCCCACCAGACAGGTTTTGTGATCGAACACAATGATAGATCCGGTTCCCAGGCGGTGGCCTGCCTGTTTCATGGCGTCAAAATCCATTTCAATGTGATAGAATTCTCTGGGAAGAAATCGTGTGGAAGCTCCCCCTGGAAGACATGCCTTGTACTCACAGCCTTTGGGCAGTCCTCCAGCATGATCTTCTATGATTTCGCTCAGCCGGGTTCCCATGGGTAGCTCAAAACATCCGGGCCGATTTACCCGGCCGCTAACGCAGTAAAGCTTGGTGCCGGCTCCGGTTGGAGTGATAGCAAGGCTTTTGAACCATTCCGGGCCATTTCGCAGAATGTGCGGCACACAGGCCAGGGTTTCCACATTATGGGTTACAGTGGGAAGGCCCCAGATGCCTTTTTCTGTGGAATATGGAGGTGGCTGCCTGGGATTGGCCCGCCTTCCCTCAATGGCATTGATTTGAGCCGTATTTTCACCGCAGATGTAGCGGCCAGCACTACGATGGACGGCTATTTCCATCGAAAATCCACTGCCCAGAATGTTAGTTCCCAAAAAACCAGCTTCTTTTGCCCGGACGATTTCACGCTCCAGTATCCGTGCTGCGTTTTCGTAGGATGAGCGGATGAAGATAATCCCTTTTTCAGCCATAACCGAATACCCCACAATGATCATCCCTTCAATGATCTGGTGCGGGTCCGTATGAATAAGAACGCGATCCTTGAAGGTTCCAGGCTCCATTTCATCAGCGTTGCAGACCATATACCGTGGAAATGGCGCAGTTTCGGCCACGGTCATCCACTTTCTACCAGCCGGAAAACCAGCGCCCCCGCGGCCAAGAAGGACAGCATCCAGGGCGATCTGCTGAACTTCGGTTCTTGAGTACTTACCAAGCGCCATGGTCAGCGCTTCATAGCCGCCGCTTTTGCGATACTCTTCCAGCGTTGCGATGCGGTTGGGCTGGCGGTTTTGAAACAGAACTTGTGTCGTCATCTCTCCAGCCTTTCAAGAATTTCGTCAATTCGCTCCGGAGTCAGTTTGCCGTAAACCTTGCGATTGATCATCATGGCCGGAGCCCGGTCACAGTAGCCGATGCAGCAGGTGGGCAGCAGGGTAAAACGGCCGTCTGTCGTAGTCTGTCCATAATCAATGTTCAGTTTTGTGCGCAGGTAATTTAGAACTGACTGATATTCCTGCATCCAGCACACCACGCCGTCGCAAACGTGAATTACATATTCGCCCACGGGTTTGCGGTAGATGAATTCATAGAAAGTGGCGATTTCCTCCACTTCTAACGGCGTCATTCCTAAAAGCGATGCCGCCCCTTCAAGAAGTTCATCGCTAAGATAGCCGAATCTATCCTGAAGCGCAAAGACAACATCCATGACCTGTTCCCGCGGGTGATCTGTTGCTGCTATTTGTCGTTGGAGCGTTTCTTTGAGATCGTCCGGTATCATGGCAGTCCTCTCATCTAACGATCAATGTCCGGCAGCAGGTAATCCGCCGAACCGATAATGGCCACAAAATCGGATATGGAAGCGCCCCGGGCCATCAGCGGAATGGCCTGTACATTGGCGAAAGCCGGGGTTCTAATCCGCATCCGGTAGGCAGAGCTTGCGCCGTCGCTGACCACATAATATCCTTGATCTCCGCGCGGGGATTCAATGGCCGTATATGCTTCCCCCTGCGGAATTTTGGGGCCGCGTGTCACATTGACGAAATGATGAATCAAAGTTTCAATGTCCTTCATCGTTGCAGCTTTTGGTGGAACGGCATATCGGCAGTTTTCACTGATGTAAGCGCCGCCTGGCATTCCGTCTGCGGCCTGACGGATGATTCCAAGACTCTGCCGCATTTCCTCGACGCGAACCAGGTAGCGGGCGTAGCAGTCGCCTTCGGTTGCAGTTGGAATATCGAAATCATAGTTCTGATATCCGGAATAGGGGAATTTCTTGCGAACATCCCAGTCCATGCCGCTGGCGCGCAGCATGGGGCCGGTTACTCCCCAGTCTATGGCGTCCTGCAGGCAAAGATGTCCGATGCCATGGGTGCGGGCCTTGAAAATAGGGTTTTTTGTCGTGAGCGACTCATATTCTTTTAGACGCTGCGGGAAGGCATTGACAAAGGCGTCAACGGTTTCCTTCCAGCCATCCGGAAGGTCTGCAGCCACCCCTCCGATGCGAAACCAGGACGGGTGAAGCCGGCCGCCGGTGATTAGCTCCACAATATCCATGATCTGTTCGCGTTCCCGAAAAGTATAAAAATTGGGTGTCATGGCGCCCAGATCGTGCGCCAACGTTGCAAACCAGATCAGATGGTTGTTCAGCCGGAAGAATTCGCTCAGCATCACCCGAATGCACTGCGCCCTATCCGGAACCCCAATACCTGCAAGGGTTTCAACTGCTGTAAGGTAGGAAAGATTGTTGGCGGTTCCGTTCATGTAATCCACTCTGTCGGTATATGGGATGAACTGGTGCCAGGACTGGCGTTCGCCGATTTTCTCAACTCCCCGATGATGATAGCCGATGTCCATGTCGAGATCCGTGATTCTTTCGCCATCAAGCGCTAAAACAAACCGCATAAGGCCATGTGTGCTGATGTGATGTGGCCCCAGGTTAAGCAGCATATCCTCCCGGTTACCTGACAACTGGCAGGATTCCGGTTCCACGTTGCAGGATGCCGGCTCCACTTTTCGGCAAAACACCCCGGCGTCCAGAGGCTGATGAAGTCTGGCATCCGCCAGCGTGTAAGGGGGCATTTCCGTGGCTCGTCCGGGATATGCTTTTAGAAGCGGATGACCCTTCCAGTCATGCGGCATGATCAGGCGCTTCAGGTTCGGGTGTCCTTTGAAATCAATGCCGAACATATCGAAGACTTCCCGTTCATACCAGTTGGCTCCAGGCCAAAGATTGGTGAGAGTAGCTGCTGCCGGATACGGCCCGCAAATTGGGGTCTTGACGCGGATACGGCTGGGGCCATCAAAGGAAAGCAGATGATAAACTAGGGTTAAATCCGGATAGCGCCCCTTTTCCTTGCGGGCCGATTCGTCCACGGCCGTTAGGTCTTCCAGGCGAAGAAAGCGGGGATACGCCTCATTTTTCAGAAAACCGAGGACATCATGAACCTGATCCGGATTCACATGGAGGGTCAGCATGTCCGAGGTATAGTCGGCAGGTTGCACTGCGTCCTTGAATCTTTCCAGAAGCTGCGCTCTCAGAGACTGATCGGCGGAGGTCAGTTCGATGCGATGCGCTGGCGGGGTCCACATCAGTTCGGTGCGATTCTGCCAAAAATGCGGCTGGGTTGCAGCGGTTCCACGGATCGGCAGGCCTTCATAGCCGGTTCCCCGGCTGTCACGGCTCTTGCTGACGCCATCCACCCGCACGGGTTGCTGGGTGCCCT
>JBAXVB010000210.1:0-6686 GCA_037129415.1 Deltaproteobacteria bacterium | reverse complement strand
CTTTATGCACTGATCAGTTTCATCATTAATTCCTTAAACGGAACAAACGTTATTGTCACAGCGGATCATGGGTTCATTTATCAGGAAAAGCCCCCTGAACCGATGGATAAAAGCAACATCGAATTCAATCCTGAAAATGTTGTAAAAACCCATAAACGATTCATCCTTGGAAAAAATTTAAACGGAACCGACAATACGTTCTTTGGAAATACCAAAATCACAGCGCACACAGATGTCGAGATGGAATTCCTGCTGCCCAAAGGGACAAACAGGCTCAATTTTGTTGGCGGAGCCAGGTTTTATCACGGTGGAGCTATGCTCCAGGAGATTGTCATCCCGGTTGTTTCCGTATCTGAAATGAAAGGCATTCATCTGGAAAAATCCGAAGTCCGGTCAGTGGGTGTATCGCTCCTTGGCACATGTAAAAAACTGGTAACAAACAGACCGGTTTATAAATTCATCCAGACGGACCAAGTGTCGGATCGAATGAAGGCATTAACATTGAAAATATCACTTCGGGATGGAAATGATCTGATCTCCAATGAAGAAACCGTGACATTCGACAGTGCTTCCGCTTCACTTGATGAGCGTCAGAAATCGGTAAAGTTGTCATTAAAGACTGGAACATATGACAACAAAAAGGAATATTTTCTGGTTTTAAGAAATATGGATGAGACCGAATATGAACGGATGCCGGTAAACATTGATATCGCCTTTGCCAATGACTTTTAAGGGTTGAAACTATGGAAGCTGAAAAAAGCATTGATGAATTATTGAACACGCATTTTGCCGGCCGGGTAGTTCGCAAAGATCTCACAAAACTGCTCAGGGAAGGCGCCAATGTGCCGGTGTATGTTCTGGAATATCTCCTGGGCATGTATTGTGCGGTGGATGATGAAAGCGTTATTGCCGAAGGGATGAAAAGCGTAAAGCAGATTCTCTCGGATAATTATGTCAGACCCGATGAAGCGGAAAAGATCAAGTCAAAGATCAAAGAGTTGGGGAATTATAAAATCATCGACAAGGTTACCGTTAAGCTCAATGTAAACAGGGATAAATATGAGGCGATGCTGTCCAACCTCGGCGTGGGAGGCATTGAAATTAACAGCAATACAATCAAAAAATATGAAAAACTCCTTGTTGGCGGGATATGGTGCATCCTAAATCTTCAATATCTTTATGATGAAGGAGCAAAAACAACGCCGTTTATCCTTTCTGAACTTAAGCCGATCCAGATGCCGAATCTTGATCTGGATTCCGTCTTTGAAGGGCGCAAGGCATTTACCGAAAGCCAGTGGATTGACGTGTTGCTGCGTTCGACAGGCCTGGAACCGACCAATTTTGAGGAACGGGTCAAATGGCATCTGATGGCTCGGCTGATCCCGCTGGTTGAAAACAATTATAATATGTGTGAACTCGGCCCTCGGGGAACCGGAAAAAGTCATATATACAAGGAAATTAGCCCGAACTCCATTCTGGTATCCGGCGGACAGACCACCGTTGCCAACCTTTTTTACAATATGAGCAGTCGGCTGGTTGGATTGGTCGGCATGTGGGACGTGGTAGCGTTTGATGAAGTGGCCGGGATCAAATTTAAAGACATGGATGGTGTGCAGATCATGAAAGACTTCATGGCGTCCGGATCTTTTTCCAGAGGCCGTGATATTATCAATGCAAATGCGGCGATGGTTTTTGTCGGCAATATCAATCAGAGTGTGGATATACTAGTCAAAACGAGTCATTTATTTGCGCCATTTCCGGATGAGATGATTGATGCCGCATTTTTTGACCGGATGCACGCCTACCTGCCCGGCTGGGAAATCCCGAAGATGCGACCGGAATTTCTGACCAATCAATATGGTCTGATTGTTGATTATCTGGCGGAGTTTTTAAGGGAGATGCGGAAGCGGACGTTTACGGACTCCATCGACAAATATTTTAAGATTGGGAACAACTTAAATCAGAGAGATGTGATTGCGGTCAGAAAGACAGTTTCCGGCTTGCTCAAACTTCTATATCCACAAGGTGAATTTGACAAGGATGCGGTGGAACGTTGCCTGGCCTATGCGCTGGAAACCCGTCGGCGGGTGAAGGAGCAACTTAAAAAAATTGGTGGCATGGAATTTTATGATGTTCATTTCAGTTACATTGACAATGACACTTTGGAAGAAAGATTTGTCAGTATTCCGGAACATGGGGGGCGGATCATTGATCCCTGAAGGGCCGATGAAGCCAGGAACCATGCACACGGTTGCATTTGGGACAGCGGGGCGACTGGGGCTTTACAGGCTGGAACTACAGGTGACCGGCGGCAAGGGGAAACTGTCAATATCCGGTTCAGGCGCAGACACAAAGACAAAAGAAGCCATCAAGATTGCTTTTGATTATTTCAAAGCGAACATCAATAGAGTCACCGCCATGAGCAAAGCCGGAGATCATGACTATCACCTTCATATTGTGGAAATGCATAACACCAGTGCAGCAGGCGCTTTGACCCTGTGCAGTTTCATTGCCTTATGTTCTGGCATGATGAACAAACCGCTCCAGGGTCAGATGGTGGTTCTTGGCGACATGAGCCTTGGGGGGACAATTGTTAAAACGGTAAACCTGGCGGAATCCCTTCAAGTGGCATTTGATTCGGGAGCAAAACGGATTTTGATACCCACAAGTAGCGTCGGTGACATTCCAACAATTCCCGGCGAATTATTTGCCAAGTTTCAGACCAGTTTCTATTCCGATCCGGTTGATGCTGCATTTAAGGCCTTAGGGGTCGAGTGAAATTTGACAACTGAACAAAAAAATATGGTGTTAAGGGTGGATAATCATGCTCAATGTTGCAGAACGTCCAGTATCAACCCACACCCCAAAAGAGCTTGAACCAAATCCGTGGCGTATATTGTACGCGAACGCAATACTCTCCAGCGGGTTTTGTCGCCCATGCTGGAATTTCTGTTTATATCGATTCAAAGCATAAAATCACCCATAACAAAATTACCCTCTGATCATCGACCGGATTACGCTAATAACCGGAACATACAACTTCACAAAATCAGCAGAGGAATCGAACGCCGAAAATCTTTTGATCATGAAAGACAATAAGCCTCTGGTGGAGAGGTATATGGAGAACTTTGAGGTGCACAAGACGCATTCGGATGGATATGGGGGGAGATAAGAAATCTCATCGCGTGATATGCGGACAGGAAGCAAGAAATTCGCATGTTATGCGGATCAATCAAATTTTTGTTGGGCAGATCAAGGTTCCATTATTACTTGCACACCTTATCAATGAAAGGCAATGCTCATTTCAAAGCCTTGGGCGTGAACTTTAATGACGCAACAACGATTCACGAAGTGCAGCAGGCATAAAAATCTTTCCGTGTAGCATGTAGACCACATGATGGTAATGTAAACTTGATTGATGGAGTTTGATTCTCGAAGATTACGTAAAGGAACGCGATAGCCATGGACCCTACAGACAAGGATTGCCTCAAGCAGTTGGACAGCCTTCTCTTTTCAGACAGCCAATCGTGGCTATTTGGAGCGGGAATTAGTAAAGTTGCAAATATTCCATTGATGACACCTCTTACAAATCGCATTTTTGCGAAGGCAGCAGACAGTAGTGACAAGAATATCAAATCAGTGCTGGATACAGTGAAGTCTGAACTGCCAGATAACGCCCACATTGAACATATTCTCAGTCACCTTGGCGACATTGCAACGCTGGCTGAGCGGTCAAAAAGTCGTAAAGCGAAATTTGGTTCATTAAGTCTGGAAATTGACGTTCTTCGTGACCTCCACGCAATAATTTTACAGTGGATAGCAGAGACCATCCGTTGGGGTTATGTTGAAACACCCGAGTTAATCGGATCACGCGAAAACCCGATTGTCACCGTCGATGCCCACAACAAATTTATTTGTACACTTTTCAACTGCAACCAAGCAGGCGTTGCAGATCGACGAGGTGCAGTAAGGATGTTCACAATCAACTACGACACCCTTCTTGAAGACGCACTCTCCCTGGGCTGTTTCTCGTATTGGGATGGATTTTCTGGTGGGGCTGTTGCGTTCCGCAAGCACATATACGGCCAAAATGAGCCAGAGTCAGGATTCAGAGCACATCTGATCAAACTGCACGGTTCGATTGACTGGCACCTCGGATTAGATGGTCGCGTGTGGCGCATCAGGGATGGGGATATTTACCCTGAACGGTCCACGAGAGTTCTGATCTATCCGCAATCCACAAAATACTTAGCTACACAAAGAGATCCCTTCGCTGCACAGTTTGACCTATTTCGGCGTGCGCTCAGTTCGAATGCTGAGAATGTTCTCGCAGTATGCGGATACAGTTTCGGTGACGAACACATTAACCAGGAGATCGAGCTGGCTCTCAATCGTCCAGAGAATAAAACCACGGTTCTCGCATTTTCTTCATCGCTCTCTGAGAAACTCATATTCTGGCAGTCTATGCCGTGGGCAAAACGACTATATATCATTACTGCATCCGGATTATACGTGGGCTCTGAAGGCCCATATTTCCCTCCAGCATCAGCTAAGACACTGGATTGGTGGACATTCAGCGGAATAACACATCTCTTAAGCAACGGAGCGGAGGCATCCATCCTATGAGTACTTTCGACGTTATCTCAGATCTCAAGATTGGCCACATTGTCGAAGTATCCGGCACTACAATTCGCGTAGAGCTTTCAGGGGAAGTTACCGAATTGACTCGAACTCATGAGGGACGTGTATATCCAATTGGGCAGATCGGCAGCATCGTAAAAGTACATTTCGGACGCAGGCTTGTGTTCGGATTCGTTACGCTCCTTCGCATGCGGTCAGAGGAGCTGATTGAGGCTGCAAAGCCGATCCCGCCCGATGCCGATCAACGGGTGATGGAGGTCGAGTTATTTGCTGAAGGTGCGTGGAACGCACAGGACGCAAGGCTGCGCTTTGGTCGCGGTATTTCTATCTACCCGCTCCCCCGACAGGGAGTTTACCTCCTTACCCGAGATGAAATCGTAGAACTCTACAAGTCCGCCGAAGGTCAGCAGGCATGCGACGGCTATAATCCTTTGGTTCCATTTGCCCACTATGTCGGCGCAGACAATGCGCTCTGTCGAGCAAACATCGACAAAATGTTTGGCATGCACTGCGCGGTATTGGGATCAACCGGATCAGGAAAATCAGGTGCTGTTGCCGCTATTCTTCACAGCGTCCTTGATCACAAGACTGATAGTGACACACAATGCAAGCCCCGAATTGTAATCATTGACCCACACGGCGAATATGGACACGCGTTTCAACAGAGGGCGGTGATCTATCGCGCTTATGACCCTATAGGCACAGAAGAAACAACAGGGACATCAATCCAACTTCCATATTGGCTCATGTCGGCTGACGAATTCCGTCGGCTGGTAATTGGGAAGACAGAGAAAGAGGCTACTTCTCAAAACAACATCGTATATAAGGCGTTGACCTATGCACGTATGGTCGCGGCGGATCTCGTTAATCCCTCCCCAACAAGTTACGGCGGCACCGCTCCGGCAGATGGATTACCACATGATGAACCGAGGCCAAAGAATGGCGTATTACAAGAAACGATTACCGGCTTTGATCGAGATAAGCCCCGTCCGTTTTCTCTTCAAGAGTTTCGAAATCATATTCAATATTTGCAAGCTGCCCGAGTTCAGAGCGGAGGAAGGCTTGAACAAGTCACTGCGACAGATTTTTCCAAGTACTTCAAGTCGATTTTGGATAAATTATCTGTTCTGCGACGTGATCCGCGTATTAAGTTCTTAATGACTGAATGGGGAACCGACAGTCCACACCTCGGCCTAATTGTTGGGCAGTTAGTCGGAACTTTAACCGGTGATGCTGGCGAAAGTTATGATATCCGCATCATTGACATTTCTGGATTACCAAATGAAGTAGCCGGTCCTTTGGCAGAAATGATTGCCAGGCTCCTATTTCAATATAAGTTGTACCAAAGCACACCCGAGCGAGAGCGTGACCCTATTCTGCTTGTATGTGAAGAGGCACATCGATATGTGCCCGACCGAGGCGAAGCGGAGTATGCAGCAGCACAAACAGCCATTCGCCGTCTGGCACGAGAAGGAAGGAAGTACGGAATAGGACTGATGTTGGTAAGTCAAAGGCCTGCAGATGTTGAAGGCACCGTTATTTCCCAATGCGGGACCTGGCTGGTGTTGCGGTTGACAAATTCCGCAGATCAACAGCATGTTGCCAGATTTCTGCCCGATGGGCTATCTGGTATGACAAAAGCTCTCCCAAACTTAGCTCAACAAGAAGCAATATTCGTCGGCGAAGGAGCCGCGCTGCCGGCTCGAATAAAAATCCGTGATCTAAGCGACGACAAATTACCGAAATCTCAAACCGCCAAGTTCGCTAAAGGCTGGTCTTCAGAACGACTCTCTGAAACCGAGATTGCCGAAGTTGCGCAACGAATGGCCAGTTAATCAATCTCAACAGCCTTTGACACCTCAACGCCAATGTTTTTCAAATCATGCCAAGAGGTGCCATGCTTGATAAGAATGATATAACGCGGATAAGGCACTCACTGTGGATAACCACGTGGGTAAAAATCGCAAAAATATCTAATCTTACTCAAAAATCAAATTATTCAAACAAAGTATGTTGCGGTGTATAATATGGGCTTTCTGAAAGGT
>JBAXVB010000021.1:0-28491 GCA_037129415.1 Deltaproteobacteria bacterium | reverse complement strand
GGTTGGTCATGCGAACGCCGACAAACGCATTGATGACGCACGGTACGACCCCTCCAAGCCAGATAATGAATACCTTGCCTTCGATGCCGATTCCGAACCAGAAAATGGTTAATGGAATCCAGGCAATGGGAGGGATGGGCCTGATAAGCTCGAATATGGGTCGGGCTAGCCCCCTGACCACCGTAAACCACCCCATGAGCAATCCCAGAGGCAGACCAAATGCCAAACTCAGCAGGTACCCAATAAATGCCTCTTTGCCGCTCGTCCAGGCGTGGGCAGCCAAGATGGCGCCATCCGGGTTGGGATCAGTGAGTTTAATCAGGAACAGTTTGATGACAGCGGACGGCGCCGCCAGCATGGTGCTGGGAACGATGCCGGTATCAACAATCACCTCCCAGGCGGAAAAAAAGGTGAAAACACTGAGGATGGGAAGCAGGATCAAGCTCAGAGGTTTTTCGACTTTGACAGATTCATAAGCCATGGTTTAACTCCCTTTCTTGGAACGACTTACCATACAATGGAGGTTAGTTGCGAGCATTGAGGAGCGAGTTCATTTATCTCGCATCCCAATACTCGCAACCATATTTCATTTGTCGGTAGGAATGGGGGTTTTGACCATCTTCAGGAACTTGTCTGTAACATATCCGCTCTTGTTGATTTTATCCAGTTCTTCCGGTTTAAAACGGCCCTGGGCCGTGAAAAACTCGGCGATCATACGCTGCCATTTCGCGGCTGTGCTTTCTCCTTTGGACGTATCGAACAGTGCGAGCTGCTCTTCGATGTTCCATACAGGATGTGTGTCAATATCTTTTTTGCAATTGGCCTCTGTCATCTCTTGGCCGCACCAGTCTTTCATGAATTTCTGGTACAGTTTGACCACTTCGGGACTGCTTCCTTTGGCTTTGAGATAATTGACGCTCCTAAGGTAAACACGCAGGAATTTGGCAACGGTTTCCGGATTTTTATCACAGAAATCCCTATCACCAACCAGGGTGATAGGCAGGGCCGCCCCTGCTTTTTTGATATCCGATACCTGTTTCCAACCCTTGTCTTCAGCAGCCAAAGTATAAGGGGCCCAAAGACAGGCTACATCCCCTACGCCTTTCTCGAAAGCGGCGATGATCGAAGCCTGGTCCATTTGCTTGATAATGACATCTTTGTCTTCGAGCCCCAGCGTTTTAAGCCAGGTGGAGAGAGCATAGTGAGCAGAGGATACGGTGGTGACGAGAACGGTTTTACCCTTCACCGTATCCGGGGAGCCTATGACATCGGGGGCATTTTTGTTGAAACCTTTGGTCTTCAGGACAGGACTGTCCGGACGGACATAAATGGCATTGGTCATGGATTCGTCATTGCCGAGGCCGATCATGTATGCTCCATAACGCAGTGCGCCCACTACCTGCGGAACACCCCCGGTACCACCCATAACCCACTGTTTGGCAGGCAGTGCTTCCATTTGGGCCATACCCGAATCAAAAAACAGGAGTTCCAGGTCGAGTCCTTCCTCCTTGTCCCAGCCGTTCTGTTTGGCCAACCAGGGCAGGAAGGTTTCGTGTTCAGGCATCCAGCAGGTTTGCAGTTTCACCAGATCCAAGGCTTGAGCCGGCATCAACGAAAACCCAATCACTACAGCCATGACAAACACACTCAATAAAGCGATTTTTTTCATCCTTTGCTCCTTTTTCCAAATATTGGTTTTCAGTTTGAGAATTCCTTTCCTATCGCTTGCGGGTCGCCGCCCGGCAGTTTTACACTTTTCGCGGGGTCTTTGCACCTCCTTCTGCTTGATGTTTGTCCGCATTCACCAGGTACCGAACCAAGTTTGAACTTACCACCAGCGAATCAGTTCAGTCACCTGTTTTCGGATTTCGACAAATTTTGGGTCAATCAACGATCTGGGACGGGGCAGATCCACAAGTACCTCCGCTTTGATGTGCGTCGGTTTGTTGCTGAGTACGAGAATGCGTTCGGCCACATAAACTGCTTCCTCAATATTGTGGGTAACGAAAAGCACGGTGGATTTAAGGGTTTGCCAGAGCTTGATCAGTTCATCCTCAAGATAGTAGCGAAGTTTGATGTCCAACTGGCCATAGGGTTCATCCATCATCAAAAGGTCCGGATCTACCGCGAACGCCCTGGAAACTGCAATGCGCTGCATCATGCTGGCGGAAACCTGATTGGGAAAAAGATTGGCAGTATCAGCCAGGCCCACCATGTTGAGGATATCATTTAATTTTTTTTCAATCCGGTCTTTTGGAAAATGTTTGACCTCCATGCCGTAAGCCACGTTATCCCGAACGGTTCGCCAGGGAAGACAGGTCGGCTCCTGGAAGACAAAGGCCAGATTGTGTTTTTTGGGGTTGGCTACCTCACCGTCAACGTAGATATCGCCCTCGGAGGTGGGAATCAGCTTGGAAAGGCAGTTCAGAAATGTGGTTTTACCGCACCCTGTAGGCCCGACGATCGCCAGAAATTCCCCTTCGGCAACGGTGAAGTTGATGTGATCCAGAACCAGGAGATCGCCAAATCGTCTCGTCAGATTTTTGACTTCAATTTTGTTTCGCCTGCCTAAGTAGTCTGTCACGGTGAGGACTCCATTATGATGTTTTTTACATGGCCTTTTCCCGTTGTGGTACCGGATGGGGGCAGGGTCTTCTGTTTGGTTTTATCGCAGATACTTTGCAAACCCGTTGACCGTGAACGGTAAGCGGTCAACGGTGTTAACCGGCTACGCAGCTTCTGACAGGTCCCGAGACAATGGGTTTAATCGCTTGGTCTGGCCCACTGACATACCGGCCGGTGGGCGGTGCAAACCTTATCGTAGCGGTTTTGTTCTGGGTGAAGAAATCGATTCCATCCTTGCCCTGTACCTTGTCGGTGCCGATAAGGGAGGCCTTTATGCCGCCGAATGGCAAATAGGGATGGGGCGCACAGATGCCGACGTTGACGCCAACCATTCCCACATCCGCTTCCGCAATGAATTTTTCGGCATAATAAAGGTTCTGCGTAAAGATGCAGGCGCCATTACCGAATTCCTGCCCGCGGATCAGGGCGAGAGCATCATCAAGGTCTTTGATCCGCATAACTGATACCACTGGGCCGAAAATCTCTTCACGAGCGATGGTTCGGCATGGGGTGACTTCCGTGAAGACCGTCGGGCCAACAAAATACCCGTTCCTGTTTTTCTCTGGAACCGCTGGATTTCGACCATCCAGAACCAGTTTGCTTCCTTCCCTGATTCCGATTTCGACATACTGTTCAATTTTGGCCTTGGCCCCCGCGGAAATAACCGGGCCCATATAGACATCTGGATCAAGTGCATCGCCCACAACAATGTTCCTTGATGCCTCTATTATTTTATCAACCACGGCATCATAAATTTCCGGAACAGCGGCGACGATTGATCCGGCCAGGCAGCGTTGCCCTGCGGAGCCATAGCAGGAATTGACGAAATTCTCGATAAAAACGTCCATCTGAAGATCTTCCATGGCCACAAGATAATTTTTTGCGCCGCCAAGAAGCATGGAGCGTTTGGCGCCCCGGCCGCATCCCTGAGCGATCAGTTTGGCGGTAGGGGTGGACCCGACAAGGCAAACGCCGGAAACCCGTGGATGCTCATACCAGGTTTCAGGTACCTGGCGATTGCCGTGGATGATATTGACCACACCCTTGGGAAGGCCGATCTTCTTGAATATCTCACCCATTTTCTGCATGAAATAAGGCGATTGCGTGCTGGGTTTATACACAAAGGTATTGCCCACCCCAATGGCGAAGGGAATAAACCAGCCAAAGACCAGAGCAGGAAAATTAAAAGGCGCGACACCGCAAAAGACCCCCAGGGGAGATCGGGTAACTCTTCCAACGATGTTTCCGGCAATACCCTCCAGGGTTTCACCCTGTATCAAGGTGGGAATACTGCATGCGGTCTCAATAATTTGAATGACGCGCTGAACCTCTCCCCGTGCTTCGCTGATGTGTTTGGCCTGATCTATGGCGATGGAATAGGCCAGTTCATCAAGGTTTTCTTCCATGGCGCGCCGCATATCGAAAAGGAATCCCACCCGGCGGCTAACGGGCAATCTTCTCCATGAATCATAGGCGGCATAGGCCGATTCAACCGCTTTCAGGGATGTCTCGGTCGAGGCCATGGGTACATGCCCGATCACATCACCCGTGGAAGGATTATATAAAGGCGTTTGATCCGCCGCAGTATCTTCGACCCACTCTCCATCTATAAAATGACGGATTTTGAAATTTTCCAGCGTTGAGTTCATCATGTCCTCCTGCCCGTGACAGCATAGCCATTAATGTTGGTTTTTGATATTTGATATGTGATATATCACATATCAACCAAAGTCAACTGTTTTTATAATCCAATGCATTCGCATGTCATATTTTTGTGTCTTCAACAAATTGCTTGACATTATCTGATATTTGATGTCTGATATATCACATATCAAAATTGTGTCAACCATTTTCTTTCACCCCAACCTCCTCCGCCGGGGGGAGCATAAGGAAAGCAAGGGTAAAGCAGGAAGGATGTCGGCTTTGCGGCGAGAGTTTATGCCCATAAACAGTATAACAATAAAAACAGTAAGGCTGGATAAGAAACGAGGAAGGTAGAAAGAGTGATGAATGATCACTCATCATTCACCACTATCTTTTTTCATCATTCATTTGTGGTCAGCCGCTGCACCGGCAACCGGTCGCTGCTGATAGAAAGGAGAATGTCATGGACAACAAAACAAACTGGCTGGATTATGATGTTGACGAAATGGTGCGAGGCGACCGGGATTACTTGTGGCACCACATCAAGCCCCATAAAGTGTTTCAGACCACCGAACAAATGATCATCGTTGAAGGCAAGGGTTTGCGGGTCAAGGATATCCGGGGACGGGAATATCTGGACGCCACATCCGGCGGTGTATGGAGCGTCATGGTGGGACATGGCCGGGATAGCATCGCTGCTGCGGTTTATGAACAGTTGAAAATCCTTAGCTATTATGCGGGAACGGTAGGCAATATTCCAGGCATCAAATTCGCGGCCAAACTGATCGAACTTCTGCCCCGTCTGAGCAAAGTATTTTTCTCAAACAGCGGATCCGAGGCCAATGAGAAAGCCTTTAAAGTTGTCCGCCAGCTCTCCCATATCGATCCGGATCGAAAAGGAAAGTACAAGGTACTGTTTCGAGATCGTGATTATCATGGCACCACCATCGGCGCACTGAGCGCAACGGGACAGTTGGAGCGAAAACAGGATTTCGGGCCATTTGCCGAAGGATTCGCGGAGTTCCCCCACATGCTCTGTTACCGCTGTCCCTTTGGAAAATCCTATCCGGGTTGCAACATCGACTGCGCCCGCAGCCTGGAAGATGTGATCCTTAAGGAAGGGCCGGATACGGTCGGCGGATGTATTGTCGAACCCATCACAGCCGGCGGTGGCATTATGGTTCCGGTCCAGGAGTACTATCCGATCCTGCAGGCCATCTGCCGCAAATATGGTGTCTATCTGATTATGGATGAAGTTGTATGCGGGTTCGGCCGAACCGGAAAATTCTGGGGCCATGATCAATACGATGTGGACCCGGACATTATCACCATGGCCAAAGGACTGGCCAGCTCTTATATGCCCCTGTCCGCTACCGTATTTCGCCAGAACATTTTCGATAAATTTCTGTGCGATCCCAGCCAGCCAGCCGAACGGATGAATTATTTCAGGGATATCAGCACTTATGGCGGATGTACCGGCGCCATGACCGCAGCCCTGGAAAGCACCCGGATCATCGAAACAGAACAACTGGTGGAAAACAGCCGGGTGGTCGGTGCCTACTTGCTGGAAGGTTTGCAATCCCTGAGCGATATGCAGTTGGTGGGAGATGTCCGAGGCAAGGGACTTTTCTGCGGAATGGAATTTGTAAAGGACAAGCAAACCAAGGAATCCATCACCGAAGGGGAAATGGGTCGTCTTATGGGTCTGGTGGCCGCCGAAGGTGTTCTGGTGGGACGGACCAACAGCTCTCTGCCGGGTAATAATACGATCATGAACTTTGCTCCGGCTCTGGTTGCCACCAAATCGGAGATGGATGAGATCGTAACAGCCGTCAAACGAGCCCTCGAAAAGTTCTGAATATCCTGATGAAAGGATGATGAAAAGATGATGAATGATCATCATTCATCATTATCTTTTTCACCATTCATAATTCATAATTCATAATTCATAATTGACTTTTTGCTTGGCTTTCACCACATCGAATTCAGAAAAGGAAACTCGCAATGAAAATGACTACAGAGGAAGCATTTGTAAAAGTCCTGCAGATGCACGGCATTGAACACGCTTTTGGCATTATTGGCTCAGCCTTCATGCCGATTTCAGATCTCTTCCCAAGTGCCGGTATCACCTTCTGGGATGCCGCCCATGAGTGTAACGGAGGGATGATGGCTGACGGTTACAGCCGCGCTTCCGGCAAGATGTCGATGTGCATTGCCCAAAACGGCCCAGGCATCACCAATTTTGTCACCCCGGTCAAAACCGCCTACTGGAATCACACTCCGCTTCTGCTAGTCACCCCCCAGGCTGCAAACAAAACCATCGGCCAGGGTGGATTTCAGGAAATTCCCCAGATGTCGATATTTGAGGACATTGTCTGCTACCAGGAAGAGGTTCGTGACGCATCTCGGGTGGCCGAAGTATTAAACCGGGTTATTGAGAAGGCTCACCGGGGTTCGGCCCCTGCCCAGATCAACATTCCCCGCGACATGTGGACCCAGGTCATTGATGTCGATCTACCGCAGATCGTTCGCTTTGAGAGACCCGCCGGTGGCCCATGCGCCATAGCCGAAGCGGCAAGACTGCTCTCCGCCGCCAAGTTCCCGGTGATTCTCAATGGCGCGGGCGTGGTCCTCGGCGGAGCTATCAATATCTCGAAAGCCCTCGCCGAACGGCTCAGCGCCCCGGTCTGCTGCAACTACCAGCACAACGACGCTTTTCCAGGATCACACCCGCTTTTCGCCGGCCCCTTGGGCTATAACGGTTCAAAGGCCGCCATGGAGTTGATCGCCAAGGCCGACGTGGTTCTCGCCCTCGGCACACGTCTTAACCCATTTTCCACCCTTCCAGGCTACGGTATCGACTACTGGCCGAAGACGGCAAAACTGATCCAGGTGGACATCAATGCGGACCGCATCGGTCTCACCAAAGCAGTTGCCGTCGGGATTCAGGGGGATGCCGTCACAGTGGCGGAGCGCATTCTCGCCGCCCTGACAGCGGATGCCGGTGATCACGGCCGCCAGGAACGTAAAGACCTTATCCAGAAAACCAGGGCCTTGTGGTTGCAGCAGTTGTCGATCATGGACCACGAAGAGGACGACGACGGCACTACCTGGAACCAGCGCGCCCGTGCAAATGATCCGCAACTGATGTCAGCACGGATGGCTTGGCGCGCCATCCAGAAAGCCCTGCCGAAAGAGGCGATCATCTCTTCCGACATCGGCAACAACTGTGCCATCGGCAATGCCTACCCGACCTTTGAAGAAGGGCGTAAATATCTTGCTCCTGGTCTGTTTGGCCCATGTGGCTACAGCCTTCCCGCCATCATCGGCGCAAAAATCGCCTGCCCAAAGACCCCGGTGGTTGGCTTCGCGGGTGATGGCGCCTTTGGAATCTCCATGAACGAAATGACCGCCTGTGGACGGGAGAACTGGCCCGCGATCACAATGGTGATTTTCCGTAATTACCAGTGGGGAGCGGAAAAACGTAACTCCACCCTTTGGTATAGCGACAACTTTGTCGGCACCGAGCTTGATCGTGATGTCAATTACGCAAAAATCGCCCAAGCCTGCGGAGTGAACGGAGTGCAGGCCACCACCATGGAAGGGCTGACCGAGGCCCTCGCCAAGGGCGTTGAAGATCAGATGAAAAACAATCAGACCACCTTTATCGAGGTGATCCTCAACCAGGAACTGGGTGAGCCTTTCCGCCGGGATGCGATGAAAAAACCAGTACGGGTGGCCGGCATCAATAAAGAGGACATGCGCCCGCAGCAGGCAATTAAGGTGTCATAGAAAATTTCTGAATATCCAAGTCAAAGAATAATGTCTGAATCAGAATTTACAGGATTAAAGAATGGCGAAATGCCGGCTCTACCTGTTGCATCTCGACATTCTGATTCAGACGATGTAAATGTGAAATTAATCTGCACGAAAGGAAGGTAATAAAATGATCGTTGGAATATTAAAGGAAATCAAGTCGGAAGAAAATCGGGTATGTATGACTCCAGCCGGCGTTGAAGTCATGGTTGGCAAGGGGCAGACCCTGTTGGTGGAAAAAGGGGCCGGCATTGGTAGCGGGTTTGATGATACCACTTACGCGAATGCTGGTGCGGAAATCGTGAATGCTCCAGCAGAAATATTTAAAAGAGCCGACATGGTCATGCATGTCAAGGAGCCGTTGCCTGCGGAGTACGATCTGATCCGGGAGGGCCAGATCATTTTCACCTATCTTCATCTGGCTGCTGACGAACGTCAGACCAAGGCGCTTATTAAAAGCAAGGCCATCTGTATAGCTTATGAAACTATTCAGAAAACGGACGGATCCCTGCCGCTGCTGACCCCAATGAGTGAAGTAGCCGGTAGAATGGCAATTCAGCAAGGGGCAAAATATCTGGAAATAGCCCAGGGCGGTCGTGGGGTGTTGCTGGGCGGCGTGCCTGGCGTGGACCCAGGGAATGTGGTGGTGATCGGCGGCGGTATTGTCGGTATCAATGCTGCAAAGATGGCCTGCGGCCTGGGCGCCAAGGTCTATATTCTGGATATGAATCTGGACCGGCTGCGGTATTTGAGCGATGTGATGCCGGCCAATTGCTTCAACTTGTATTCAAGCCCTGCCACGGTGCGCGAGTTGGTTAAACAGGCGCATGTGGTCGTAGGAGCAGTGTTGATCCCCGGCGCAAAGGCCCCCAAACTCGTTACCAGGGATATGCTCAAAACCATGAAGCCGGGGGCGGTAATGGTGGATGTGGCCATTGATCAAGGCGGCTGTTTTGAAACATCCAAAGCCACCACGCATAGTAATCCAATCTACACGGTGGATAACGTGGTGCATTACTGTGTAGCCAATATGCCTGGTGCAGTTCCGCGGACATCGACAATGGCTCTGACCAACGCCACCCTGCCTTACGCAGTGAAGATTGCCAGCAATGGCTGGCAGCGAGCCATGCAGGACAATCCTGACATCAAACTCGGGGCTAATGTGGTTCATGGGCATATCACCTACATGGCGGTAGCGGAGGCGTTTAATCTGGATTATGTTCCGATCGATACGCTGCTGTAAACGAAGAGACGGGGGTCGGGGCGACCAAAATATATTCTGGCAAACCAGCCATAGGAAGCCAATATATCTTCTGGCAGCCCCTAACCCCCTCTGTCCTAATTTTCACGATAAATCAATTGCGCACAGGAAAGGGACATTCATGGAGGGGTCCGATCGATCCAGAAAAAGTATTTTGGATATCCGCTCCCTGCGGCAGCAGGTGTACGAATATTTGCGTGGATTAAATCAGGAGGGCAAACTCATTCCGGGATCATTTATAAACCTGAATGAGATCAGTCAGCAATTAGGCATCAGCAAAACCCCGCTCCGGGATGCCATCATGCAGATGGAATGTGAGGGTTTTGTAACCATACTGCCGCGCCGGGGCGTACTGGTCAATCGTCTTTCGCTGGAAGAAATTCAAAATATTCTTGAGATCATTGGCGCTTTGGAAAGTACAGTGGTTCGGTCCGTCTCTGATCGTCTTACGACAGACCACATGGACAATATGCAGCAATTGAACGAAGACATGCGAGCCTGCATTAGACAGAATCCTTCCGGCACTTTTGATATTCAATATTATCAGCTTAATATTGCGTTTCACAACGTATTCCTGGATTTGTCCACTAACACTGCTTTAAAACATATGCTTATGATCATGAAGCAGCGATTATACGATTTTCCCCGTCTGAACTACATCAAGGAATGGGAATGGATCAATTGTGACGAGCATGACCAGTTTATCCAGCTTCTCCGTGAGGGAAAGAAGGACGATGCCGCCCGCCTCTGGCGGATTAGCCACTGGGGATTTGAATGCCATGAAAAATGGATACGGGAATTCTATGCACAGGGAGAACGGAAGATACAGCACGATCTGGAGCTTCTGAATTAGTCATTCATCATTATTTTATTTCGTGGAGAAATGTGTGAAAACGATTCTGGTCGTCAATACCGGAAGTTCTTCAGTCAAATTTACGCTGTTCTTCGCCGCAGATTTACGCATTGCGGCATCTGGTCTGGTGGAAAGAATCGGACTGGAAGGGACGCAATTGGTTTATCGTCGTCCCGGTCAGGAAACGATTCAGCGACTCGTATCAATTCCCGATATCGGCAATGCCATTGAACTGATATTGCCCCTGCTGACCGATCCCCAGGCGGGCGTTATTGGCTCAAAGGAAGATATTCGGGCGATCGGGCACCGGGTTGTCCATGGCGGGGAGTACATCAGCCAGCCAACCATGATTGATGACCGGATCAAACAGATCATTCGGGATTGTTTTGATATGGCTCCGTTACACAATCCTCCGAATCTGGAAGGCATCCTGGCTTGCGAAACCGGGTTTCCAGATATTCCACAGGTAGCGGTTTTCGATACTGCTTTTCATGCCACAATACCATCTAAAGCCTATCTCTATGCGCTTCCCCTCCGGCTTTGCGAGGAGATGAAAATTCGCAAATACGGCTTTCATGGCGCCAGTCATCGTTATGTGAGTCGCAAAGCGGCGGAGTGGATCGGCAAGCCCGAGACCGATCTGCGATTGATCATTTGCCATCTGGGCAATGGTTGCAGCATCACGGCGGTTTCCAGGGGGCAAAGCGTGGACACCAGTATGGGGTTTACTCCGCTGGAAGGTGTGCCCATGGGTACCCGCTGCGGCGATATTGATCCCGCCATTCTTTTTTATCTGATGCGCCAACACGGAATGAACGCTGAGCAGTTGGATATCCTGCTTAATCGGGAAAGTGGTTTGTTAGGACTTGCGGGTACTGGCAGCAGCGATGTGCGGGACCTGGTGCAGTCCATGCTAACTGGCCATCACCAGGCGGAAACGGCCCTGCGGGTATTTACCTACCGTATTAAAAAATATATCGGCGCCTATCTGGCGACTTTGGACGGAGCAGATGCCATCGTGTTCACGGCGGGCATTGGCGAAAATTCCCCTTTGATCCGGGAATGGATCTGCGAAGGGCTAACAGAACTGGGCATCTGTATAGACCCCCATCTCAACCAATCTATGAATGGAAATCTGGGTGAGATTCAGAGTGCTGAAAGCCGGGTGCTACTACTAATTGTTCCAACCAATGAAGAAGCCGAAATTGCTATCCAGACCAGGGAGTTAGTCACCAACTGAGAATTCCCTTTATCCCATCACAACAAAATAAAAGCCGTTGACTGTTCACCGTCAACCGTTCACCGTCAACGGTTAACGGCCTTTCTAAAAGGAGCATAAATCATGCAAACCAAACCCCGCATCGCTTTTATCGGCCTGGGCATTATGGGCCTGCCAATGGCCGGGCACTTGCTAAAAGCCGGTTTTCCCCTCACCGTCTATAACCGCACGGCATCACGGGCCAGTGACCTGGTCCGGGCAGGCGCTCGGCAGGCCGCCACCCCAGCGGAAGCTGCCCCAGGAGCAGACTTTGTAATCAGCATAGTCACCGATGGCCCGGACGTGGAACAGGTGCTGCTGGGACCCGATGGCGCCGTGCATGGCGCTCAGCCCGGTGCAATATTCATCGACATGTCCACCATCAGCCCGGAAACGGCTCGAAACTTGGCTGACAGGCTTTCCCTGCATCAGATCGAATTTCTGGATGCTCCTGTAAGCGGTGGGGATGTAGGCGCCCGAAACGCCACCCTGACCATAATGGCAGGCGGCAAGCAGGATGTGTTCGAACAGGCCAGGCCGGTGTTTGAAGTCCTTGGCAAACGTCTAACCCATGTTGGTCCGGCCGGTGCCGGCCAAGTGGTCAAGGCCTGCAACCAGGTGGTGACGGCGGTCAACCTTCTGGCGGTATGCGAGGCTCTGACGCTGGCGGAGAAAAATGGCATTGATCAGCAGACAATGATCCATGTGTTGGCAGGCGGTGCGTCGCAGTCATGGTCCCTGGAAAACATGGGTCCGCGCATCGCCAAGGGTGATTTCACGCCTGGGTTCATGGTCAAACTGCTGCAGAAAGACCTTAATATCGTCCTCTCTCTGGCTCGGCGGCACGGCTTAGCCTTACCCGGCGCCACCCTGGTTCAAAGGTTTCTGGAGGACAACGTGGCGCACGGTGAGGCGGCGGAGGGATCCCAAGCCCTGTACAAAGCGCTGAAAAGAGCTGCGGAATAGAATTTTGGAAAAAGGGCCAGGGCAGATGAATCCGAATCAAAAGATGGCGGGGCGCATCACTTTGCTGATACCATTCTGGCCGTTCGAAAACTGATGCCGGAGGTTGGTATTGAGGTGCTGATTCCGGATTTTCAGGGCAATTCTTATGCGCTGAAAATCGTCATGGACGCAAATCCCGATGTCCTGAACCACAATATGGAAACCGTTCCGAGGCTTTATCCCAAGGTCCGGCCGGAAGCCATTTACACGCGCTCCCTGTCACTGATTCAACAAGCAGGGGCAACCGGATCGCAGATACAAACGGCTACCCACATAAGACGGGACACTTTCAATGCGGCTCATCACTAAAATACCGGAATTGCCCCTGTCCAGACGACGTAGGTGGGTTGCTCCCGTAAGTACTTGAAAGTAAAAGTGTCCCGGCTTATGTGGGTAGCCTCTTGGTCCGACCCCATGCACGACCATGCACCATCCTAACGGGCGTTGTTTATTATATCCATTAACGGTTTTGCCTCCGGCAAATCCATTGAATCTGCTTCGGTCAAATGCTTCATGGCTTGCGTATGGTCTGGATGAAATTTAATTTCGGTTCGATACGCTTCGGTCGCTTTTTCCATCATGTTCCACTTTGTGTAAATCAGTCCCAGATAATAGTGTGCTGACCGGAAGTCCGTCTCTCCGGCAATGATTCGGGTTAGCTGATGATGGGATTCAGTCAGTTGATTTTCGTGAAACAATGCCAGAGCCAACCGAAAGCGGGCATCAATATTGGAATCCCGGATACCCAGTGCAGCCTGATAATTCTGAATGGCATCCGGATAGTTCATCATCTTTTCATGGATCAATCCCAGATTGTAATGCGCCTTATCATTGTCCGGTGATATTTTCAGTGCAAGTTTCATATGATCAGCGGATTCGCCAAAACGCTTCATCTGAAAACAGGCGTGACTGATGTTCATCAGGCTGTTCAAATGATGGGGGTGAATCCCAAGCGCTTGGTTAAAGGCGATTATCGCCTGATCATAAAGCCCTAGGTTGTTATCGGCGATTCCCAGCTCCAACCAGATTTTGTGTCCAAAGGGGTTATTGCTGGCAGCCTTTTCCGCCGCAATCTTTGCAGACTTCCAGTTTTTCTGACTGTGGAAATACTTTGTGTTTGAATAATAAAAATCTGAAGTGATCATTTTTATATTAAAAACAGTCACAAAAGTGGATAAAGTCAGCATACCGGCCACCAATGGGTATCCTAAAACATTTCCAAGGGTCAAAGATACAACAGGAAAGATTCTTGACCGTAAATCCAGCGAAATGATGATGGCCAGAAGCATCATCAGATATAATGGTGGAATCGACATGCGCAGTGGAAATGAGAAAAGGGAATTGATGAAAAAACAGCCCACTGCCATTACGGAAAACATCATGCGGATTTTGACGGTCGAATCCATGCTCGACTTTTTGACTGAAAATAACACCCGAATCGTCACCACAAAAATACCAAGAAAACATATCAATCCGATGACAGATGTTTCTGCAAGGAGTTGCAGAACTTCATTGTGCGGGTGTAACGGTTGTCTCTCCAAGGAAAAAAAAGGGTCTGCCTTGACTGCCCGATGGTAGAGGGGATAGTAAACATACCAGTTGCCTAATCCAACCCCCCATAAATGATCGGAAATCATCCGAAGTGTGTTAACCCAGGCTGTCAGCCTGAAATTGGCAGATCCTTCATGAATTTTAAAAATTGAATAAAATATTTCATCATAACCCTTGAGAAGAGATGGCAGGTTGCCGGAGATGCCTTTCTGCGATGGATTATTGTGGATTAATTTGGAGGGTTCTCCGGTATTTTCTGTCTCAGTGCCATAATTTGCCCCATTTTGCGGTTCAGATGCCGGGGCGCTTCTGACCAGAAAAGTATCTGTCGCTTTATTCGAAGCGCCGACAAGCGGTGTCGAAGGCGGGATAGTGGCCATTACCGCGACAATACCGGCAAAGGCTGCGATGCAAAATCCTTTCTGACGGGTAATGCAGGGTTTGATTTCCTTCCAGAAGCCGGTGGACAGAATGAATAGGCCAAAAATCAGCAGATTTAGCAGTAGCGAAACCCAGACAGCCCGAGTTTTGGCGTAGAGAAGAAATACTGTCAGCAGCGATGCAAGCACTGTCAGAAAAGCGCTCTTTCCGGAGCTGCTGCTGAGAACAAAGCCCATGATGGACAAGGGCCAGATCATCCCGACAAATTCCGCTGCAATATTTTTATTTGAAAACGTGGCTCCCGGAACAAAGGATTGTGGAATGATGTTTAGGCCACAAACATATTGAAGGATTCCGATGAAAGATACCATCCCGGCACCAATGCATGACACAAGAATGATCCGGTCGATTTTTTCAAGTGATGGGGCTGGAGAAATCAAGACATTCATGCCGAGCGTGCAGATCACCCAGTGAAGCCATGTGTTGAATCCTGAAAATTTGTCCACAGACCATAAAATGGTAATTCCTGACCACAACAGCCACATCCAGACCCATGTGAGTACCGGATGTATGAATATCTTTACTCGAAAACATGTCATCCAGCGGATGATCCATAACAGGAAAATGGCGCAAAGGCCAGACTGGATCACCAGTGTCTTGGGAAGATTTGAAAAATTGACAATATGCGGGTAATACAACAGCGGAGCAATTACCACCAGGATACTGAACAAAACCTCGATAGTGCGATCAATTGTTGTCTGATCGTAAGCATGAGGCGATTGCGCTTTTTTGCTGCTGTTCGGTTTTACTGAATGGTATCGCATATAATGGTTTGTAAAATTAAATGGTGGCAGGAGAATAGCGATGAATTCCTGTGTCTTCTTGTCGTCCGCAAAACGAGTAAAGCCGTTTCTTCTCAGGACTGTTTCTAAACGGCAAACACAGACTGTTTCTTTCTGTATAATTGATTGCCATCTTCTCTCGTTCCGTATTCCGAAATATCGATGAAATTAACATTTACTCTGTATAAATACAAGGTTTTATCAATAATAATTTCTAATCGGACTGGCAGATAAAACCATTCCGGGAAACACCGGGTAAATGCCTGGTGAAGTAACAGGGAAGCACTGGCAAAGCACCTGGGAAGTATCTGGGTAATTTTTAATCACGATGATTTTATTCTACTCAATATTTGCTTTAATAATAAATATTTATCGATGAATCTGATCATTAATGCTCATAAAGTTTTGGAATGCTTCAAAAAAAAGATATTCAGCTTGAACTTTTCATTTTGTTCTGCTATGTATAACATATGTTAATGTTTTATCACTTACCATAATTCGTAACATCTCAAAAAGTTCTTATAAAAGATGCACGGTGATTTTGTTCTAAGGCATAACTATTTTAAATTACGTATATCCAACAAGTCGAATATATTAGTTTTTAGAAATATTTCAGTATGTTATGAGTATTAATGATCAGATTTATGGGCAACTAACTGGCTATTGCACCCATATTTCGATGTTATTGAGGACTTACCATGATTCTACACAATATGCACAAAATGCCATTGAGTATGGGCAATGGACATGCAACCACTAACTGAAAAACCGCAGATAAAGGACACATCATGAAAAATGAGAGAGAGTTGATGGGAATTTTCGCATGCTTAGTTTTACTGCTTTTTACAGCGGTTGTGTGGGCGGCACCGGTTCGGGAGACCGGGCAGGCCCTTTACGGCCAAGACAATGTCGCTGATCTGGTCTGGGAAAATATGATGGATGATGGGTCATTCAATTCCGCAGGCATCGAAATAGTCGATCAAGCCTATACTATTACCGGCAGTTTATCGGCGAGTTTTGCCGATTCAGGGCTCTGGATATACAAAGCAGGTACTGCAGAGTGGTTGAATGTCAGCCGAATAAATCCTGAGAATATGATTTATTCTGGTTCAACTCTCTACGCTGATTTTGGAGCATCAGGTCTCTATAAATTCGATGGCACAGCATGGACTCAACTCACACCATCCAACCCAGAAAACATTGTGGCCTCCGGTTCAACGATCTATGTGGACTTCGGTGCATCCAATGGCCTTTATAAGTGGGATGGGACAGCATGGACCCAACTCACATCAGCCAAACCTGAGAAAATGGTGGCCGCTGGTTCATCGCTCTACGCTGATTTTGGAGCATCAGGTCTCTATAAATTCGATGGCACAGCGTACACTCAACTCACATCAACCAACCCTGAAAACATGGTGACCTCCGGCTCAACGCTCTACGTTGATTTTGGAGTATCTTATGGCCTCTACAAATGGGATGGCACCGCATGGAGTTGCCTCACATTAACCTATTCTGAAAACATGGTATCATCTGCCGGAACGCTCTATGTGGACTTCGGAGCATCTTATGGCCTCTATAAATGGGATGGCACCGCATTGACTCAACTCACATCAGCCAATCCTGAAAACATGGTAACATCTGCCGGAACGCTCTATGTGGACTTCGGATCATCTTATGGCCTCCATAAGTGGGATGGTACTTCATGGAGCCAACTCACATCGATCGGCTCTGAAAACATGGTGGCTTCAGATTCAACACTCTATGTGGACTTTGGGGCATTGGGTCTCTATAAGTGGGAAAGTAGCGATTGGTCTCGACTCACTGGGTCCAATCCCGTGAGAATGGCGGTATCAAATTAGCAAACTTATTACAACCCGGACTTGCCCCCGTGTTTCCCCATCTTGTGTTATCGACATGGGGGCAAGTTACTTTTAAGAGGTTAATCAAAACTATTTTTTTGGTGTCAGTATGATAAGTGTGGTTTAATCAAAATATCACAAACAGATAGAATATATAACTATCTAAAAATACAAGACTTATAAAAAATTATCAAAAGTCAAGTAATATTTTTCGAAAACTCAAGTATATGGCAAATTATATGTCTGATCTTGTGCCAACATAAATGGTTTTTTTTGCGAATTTAATTAAAAGTGTTGGGCCACAGTCGGAAAGAAGTTTCATATCAATTAAAGGCTACCCACATAAGCCGGGACACTTTCGATGTGGCTCATCAACTCAAATGCCGGAATTACCCCTGTCCAGGCAACGTAGGTGGGTTGCTACCGTAAGTACTTGAGATTAAAACTGTCCCGCCTTATGTGGGGAGCCCAATTAACATAAGGAGGTTGTTATGGACGGTAACACAAAAATCATGATGTCAGAATGGGCGCGCAGAGCGGAAAATGCTCATTCCACAGCGAAATCGAACGTCTCTGAGATGCTCAAAGTGAGTGTCCGCACCATAAAACTCACTGCATGGGCTCTCGTGTTGGCGCTGTCGCTCTTTGGCGGCATGACGGCATCCGCCATGCCAAGCCCGTCCAACTGGCTGCTGAACCTCTCGACCGCCAGCAACCCAGAGTATGATCTGAATAATCCGGCCGCTCCTTATTGGGTCAACATCGCGCCTCAGGTCGCTGTCAGCGGACAGTATGTGCATGTGGTGTGGTACTCCTACATGTACAGTTGGGATATCGACGCCAAAAGACAGCTCGTGTATCGCCGCTCCACGGATGGCGGCGTGACCTTCGAGCCAGCGGTAGTATTGCTCGACGAAACCATCGGCACCGACGAAACCTATTCCGGAATGTGGAATAGTACATGCCCCCAGCTTGCCGTCGATGGAGCGCATGTCCACATTATTTACCGCTGGAAAACAAGAGGATCTACCACCCCGGTCGGCCTCAAATACCGCAGGTCAACAAACAACGGCGCGACTTTCGAGCCTGTTGTGGCGCTTGTTAGTCCGGCGGTGGGAGCCGCCGGAGTGGACACGAATGTTTTCATCGCCGCTCAAAATGGCAAAGTCGCCATCGCTTACTCAACCAACATTCGGGTCGACAATTATATGGATCTTCAGGCCAGTTGCCTCCATTCGTATGACAACGGAGCCACATTCGCCAGCACTAAGCTCATCAATTATCATAGTGAAACGGGCTGGACCTACTATTACGTCCAAGTCGTCGATCTTGTAATGTCCGGTGACTACGTCTATGCGATGGTGACTCGAGTTGATTCGAACTGGTACGTCACCACGGGCATGGATTTCATCATCGGTTCCAGCGACGGGGGCGTGACTTTCAAGACTCCGGCGGTTGTATCCGCTATTTCAGAAGATGGCAAGTATTATCCGTCGGTTTTCAGAGGCGGCTCTGCTTACTCGCCGAACATCGCGGCGAACGGAGCCAGTGCTTATGTCGTATGGCAGAACCTGTATACAGACACCGCTAACCCAATAGGGCGATGGCGCCTGATGGTCAGAAGGACAACCGATGGCTTCGCTACAATTGGAGACCCATCGCTTGTCAAAGAATACCCGGACGGCTCGGGGCTTCCGTATCCCGGCTTGGAAACCATCGCGCTGAAAGACGGCAACCTCTGCATCGCCGCCTACGAGTCAAACGGCTGGACTTATATATGGAACTCGACTGCTTCAGGAACATCGTGGGGTACTGGCGTCAACATCACGAAACAAAACTATACAGGGGACACCTTGATCTGCCCAGATACGGCCACCGGCTCCACGGTGTTCAATGTCATCGCCAACTGGTATTTCCGCTCCACCAACGGCGGCGCCACCTTCAATGGCGGAGTGAACGAGCATCTGCCGCCTGGTGTTGTTGGTGTATGGAGAACTCCAGCAATGAGCGTCGGCGCTGACGGCGTTGTGCATGCCATCGCCAGCTATGGCGATACAAGCAACCTGGCGATTTACTATCGCCGCCTCGCTACACCGCCCGCTCCAGGCGCTACCAACAAGTCTCTCGAACTGGTGAATAACTCTGATGCAAGCGCTCAAAGATACGACAACATGCAGGCGGCCGGCTCGACATCCCTGGCTTTCACTACCGCCCTGACGGCGGAGTTCTGGGTTAAATGCACAAGCGACGACCTCCTCCTCCATTTTACCCCCATCGTCTCCAAGCCGCTGGATTATTTAAATTCTTTCGAAATCGGAATCTATCCCTACACCGGCCAGATATATGGACAAGTCATGACCGAAAGCGCAAGTTCCGGCCCTCTCTTAAATAGCTCCGGGCTTGTGAAAGACGCATGGACCCACCTCGCTATCACATATAACGCCGCGTCCACCGCCGACAACTTCAAGCTGTATGTCAATGGCGTCGAGGCCAATAAAGCCACCATCGTCGGCAATATCAAGAACATCACCCCCGACTACCCGCTCGTTCTGGGTAAGACAGTGTGGGGCGGGGATAAGAATAGTAGTATGCGAATCGACGAGCTCCGCCTCTGGAACAAGGCTTTGACAGCCGCCGAAATTCTCGCCGGCAAGGATAAGACCATGACCGGCAGCGAACCAGGTCTTGTCGCGCGATATGGCTTCGACGACACTACCATGGACTCCACGCCGAACGCCAACAACGGCATCCTCATGTTCAAAGAAAGCTATGTGGCCGACCACGCTCCAAATCCAACACCAACATTAGCTGCGAGTTTTGCCAGCTCAGGGATCTGGGTTTACAAATCAGATAGTGCAACATGGGCGCAACTTAGCTCTGTCAATCCTGAGAATATGATTTATTCCGGTTCAACACTTTATGTGGACTTCGGAGCATCTCATGGCCTCTATGAATGGGATGGTACTGCGTGGACTCAACTCACAACGGCCAGCCCTGAAAACATGGTGGCTTCCGGTTCAACGCTATATGTGGACTTTGGAGCATTAGGACTCTATAAATGGGATGGTGCTGTATGGAGTCTGCTTGCATCGGTTAACCCTGAAAAAATGGTGACCTCCGGTTCAACACTATACGTTGACTTCGGAGCATCTTATGGCCTTTATAAATGGGATAGCACTGCATGGGCGCAACTTACATCCGCCAATCCTGAAAACATGGTAACCTCAGGCTTGGTACTCTATGTGGACTTCGGATCGTTAGGTCTCTATAGATGGGATGGTACTGCATGGAGCCAACTCACATTCGCCAATCCTGAAAACATGGTAACCTCAGGCTCGGTACTCTATGTGGACTTCGGAGCATCTTATGGACTCTATAAATGGGATGGCGCTGCGTGGGCGCAACTCACATCGGTCAGCCCTGAAAACATGATAACCTCAGCTTCAACACTCTATGTGAACTTCGGAGCATCTTATGGACTCTATAAATGGGACGGCGCTGCATGGGCGCAACTCACATCGACCAACCCTGAAAACATGGTTGCCTCAGGTTTAATGCTCTATGTGGACTTCGGAGCATCTTATGGCCTCTATAAGTGGGATGGTAGCAGTTGGTCTTTACTAACTGGGGCCAATCCCGATAAAATGGCGGTTTCAAATTAGATGACTTGTTATCTCGGCTTGCCCCCCGTGTTGAGGGGCAAGTTTTTTCCAAAACTTTTCAGGCTATAAATGCAACAGAGCTTTTTACCGCAATTTTGGCGATTCAGTGATTATTGACACTTGGGGCAAAACCGTGATCGAAGCCGGAGAAACCGATGAAATGCTGCTGACTGCCACGATTAATATGGATCGGGCCAAAATATAGTTACCCCCGAAAACTGGACAGTCTGCTAAGATAGAAGCAAGACAACCCAAAGCGGAGGGAAATGATAATAAAACTCGATGTTCAAGTTTTTTGAATTTGATTGAATATATTGGCTTCTTTTTAAATCATCATTTTTTATTCAATTAATAAATTCAATAGGTTAATTTTCTGAAACCCGGGAAGGATGTTTTTTTATTAAACCTTAACCTATTGAAATTAAAAGCATTTAAAAAAAATTTGAACATCAAGTGTAAAGTTAACTCTGTGCCCTTGCTGAGTATATCTTAACAATATTGCTCAATTCAAACAAAGTAGAATGTCCATCCTGGTAATACAGAAAGAAACAGCATGAACATTTTAACTGCTTCAATGAAAGGAGACATGAATGAAGAATCAACGCGCAAACATTATCGTCTGTACATTATTGTTACTTTTCCTGTCATTCGCCATGCTTGGATCGGCAAGTGCAACCGTTTTCTCTTCCAATTTTTTGAAAAACCTATCCCTGTTGGCTGACCCAGACGAAATCTATAATCACCAAAATCCCAAAATGACGGTATCCGACCAGTTTGTTCATGTGTTATGGTGGGCAGCCAAAAAGGACTGGTCTGTAAATGTTATTTTCTATATCCGATCAACCGATGGCGGTAAAACCTTTGGTGCAGCTCAAAAACTGGCGGAAGGAAGATGCGAAAACTTTTCCAATGAATGGAATAATTTTCAAGCTGATGGCCCATATATTCATGTGTTTTATACATGTTCATCGCAAGGAAGTCTGATATATTTGAGATCCGATGACTACGGAGCGACATTTAAACCAAAGGAGGTGTTCAGCACAGGGTCTTATACACCTACTGATGTTTATCTGACTAGTGGCGCTGGAAACTTGGCAATTGCATGGTCAAAACCCCTTTACTCCGCACTCCACACCGATCTCATCTGTTCCTACTCCACGGACGGCGGTGCCACATTTCACCATACGACAATAGCCGCCATATCGGATAAATATTCGGCAGGTGTGGCGGACATCGTCAAATCTGGAAATTATCTGTACATTCTCGCCTGGACTCAGGACTTGAACTCATGGGGGACAGCTTCGCGTCTTTTGCTGTATGCGTCCTGGGATGGAGGCGCAACGTTTAAGCCGCCGGTTAGGGTTACGGTTCCCGCTTCGGATGGCAATCCCTATGTTTTGAAAATACAGTCTGCAAATTATTCCCCCAATCTTTTTGCCGAAGGCAATACGGTGAATATTGTCTGGCATAACAACGACGGCCCACCAACCGATTATTATTGGTATGCGCCAACACTTCGCACCTGCCGCAGCACAGATGGCGGCCTGACTCTGACCAGCCCGATTACGCTCCACACCTACCCTGTAGGCTATGACAGCAGTCCAACCTTTGGGCTGGAAACCATCGCTGGTAAGGGATCCAATCTTTACATCACCACAGTACTTGAAGCACCGCTTTCTACCGACAACCCAGCAGGTACTTATGTTTGGCGATCCACAGACAGCGGTACTTCGTGGGGTGCAGCCAAGCTGATAGCACCCGGCGGGTGGTGGCCCCATATCGGTGTCGATCCTACCGATTCATCCTCCATTCATCTCACCAACAGTTGGTACTTTCAATCGCTGGATGCCGGAGACACGTTTACAGGCGGCGTAAACCCCAATGTGGATGCTGGCGACTGGAATGATCCTAACATGTCCATCTCTAACGATGGCGTTGTACACTCTTGCGGCTCTCACGGGGGTGCTTATAATGGCCATATTTATTATCGGCGAATCGCGCCTGAGCCAGATCCAGGCAGTCTTAATCAAGCGCTGTCATTAGCCAAAACAGGTTCTACACGACATGATAACATTCAAATTCCAGCTTTTTCGAATATCAATTTTTCCACCCAGATGTCGGTCGAATTCTGGGTTCAGAGAACTTCTGATAACTGGCCCTATTTCCAATATATGGTTTCGAAAAACAGGACATCATCAAACTACGGCTCCTACATGATTGGTGCATGGGGTGATTTTCAGATATACGGCAGGTTGGTCACCGAACAAACAGATCCTAACGGCGGTGCATTTATGGGTACCGGAATCACACTGCCGAGAGATACCTGGACGCATGTAGCCATGACCTATGATGCGGGCTTGAGTGCAAATAACTGGAAAATGTATGTGAATGGCCTGTTGGCAAACCAGATGGATATGAAAGGTGCCATTCTCAATGAAACCGGGTTTTCCCCTCTGGTCATTGGAGGTCGGCCCGACGTACCCGAAACCGGGTCGATGAAAATCGATGAACTGAGACTATGGAATCGCCCTCTATCCGAAAGCGAGATTACCATGAACATGTTCAGAACGCTTACAGGGGGTGAAAATGGGCTGTCGGCCTACTACAATTTTAACGATACATTCAAGGAGTTGACAGGTAAAGGGTTTGATGCAATGCCCATGTATTGGGAAACCTTTGTTCCATCAACCATTCCAACACCAACACCTACACCTACACCTACACCTACACCTACACCAACACCTACACCTACACCTACACCTACACCTACACCAGGGTCATTAGCTGCAAGTTTTGCCGATTCAGGACTCTGGATATACAATTCAGGTACTGCAGCGTGGTTGCAAGTCAGCTCAACAAATCCTAAGAATATGATTTATTCCGGTTCAACACTCTATGTGGACTTTGGAACATCTTACGGCCTCTATAGGAGGGATGGCGCTACATGGGCTCAACTCACAACTGCCAACCCTGAAAACATGGTAGCCTCCGGTTCAGCGCTCTACGCGGATTTCGGAGCATCAGGTCTCTATAAATTCGATGGCGCAGCATGGACTCAACTCACATCAGCTAACCCAGAAAACATGGTAGCCTCTGGTTCATTGTTCTACGCGAATTTTGGAGCATCAGGTCTCTATAAATTCGATGGCGCAGCATGGGCTCAACTCACAACTGCCAACCCTGAAAACATGGTAGCCTCCGGTTCATCGCTCTACGCGGATTTTGGAGCATTAGGTCTCTATAAGTGGGATGGCACAGCATGGACTCAACTCACATCGACCAATCCTGAAAACATGGTAACATCCGGTTCAACACTATATGTGAACTTCGGCGCATTAGGCCTCTATAAATTGGATGGCGCTTCATGGGCCAAACTCACATCCGCCAACCCTGAAAACATGGTGAGTGCTGGTTCAACACTACTCTATGCTGACTTCGGAGCATCTTATGGCCTCTATAAATGGGATGGCGCTGCATGGAGCCAACTCACAACTGCTAACCCTGAAAACATGGCGGCCTCAGATTCAACACTCTATGTGGACTTCGGGACATTAGGCCTCTATGAGTGGAATGGCACTGCATGGAGCCAACTCACCGGGTCCAATCCCGTGATAATAGCGTTATCAAATTAGCAGACTTATTATACCCGGACTTGCCCCCATGTTTCCCTCTCTTTGTGGGGGCAGGTTTTTTCCATTCATTCCCCCCTCCTTTTCCAAAGTCAGACATAATAAAATCGGTCAGTTATATGTCATAGGGGGAGGGGGGGAGTGAACGGTTACACTCTGAGAGAAAAAGCAGATATGAGCAAACCAAAACCACAACAGTCGTTGATCTGTTTGTTGATAATATGGCGATGCCCTTGTCCGTGGAGACCGGGTGGAGATACGGGGGTTGTGCAGTTTTTCTATCAAGGAATACGAAGGCTATGTTGGCATAAATCCGATCGAACCCAAAAAATTGCCTTTTTTCAAAGCAGGGAAGGAACTGAAGGCGAGGGTGAACCAGCAAGAAAGAAAAAGCGGAAAGTAAACACATCTTTCACAAGGTATGCGCCTGCTTCAGAGGCTTTCGGCATTTCTCACAAATGAAGCGAGATAAGTATAAAATGGAAAGGTATCAATCAGAAACTGCCAGGGTGACCAATAAATGCTCCAGAGCTCTGGTTGCAGGTACATACCGCTCACAGCAGGATTCAGCCTTGGTCAATGATCCGGTTCCTGAATCCCATCTTTTTCAATCAGCGTATCGGTGATAATTTTTCCGTCTGATTCTCCCTTTCATAATTCACCTTCAGAACTCGCCCTTGAATAGGTTGTACTGGACCCCGAAGGGGTCATGATAATGGTAAAAACCTCATGCCTGTAACCGCCGTTACATTTATAGGTAAGTATTTCGTTGACCTATGTAAGATGTCTCTTGACCTGGCGGCTCATTGATAATATTACCATCATAAATAAACAAGTGAAGGTAATCCTATCATGATGGCCAAAGATACGAATAGCCATGGTTCCCGTTTGCAGAGAAAACCATGATTAATGACCCGGAAAAAACTATTAAAAATAAATCCGGCGCGTAATGAAAACCGTCATTCACGTCGGTCGGTAAGTTGTGTTGTTCTTTGCCATCAGGGAAAGACGGTTCGTTCACCGGCTCTTGTGTATTTTGCAAGTTGGCTGCGCGTCTTGAGGGTATGATACAGTAACAAACAAAGAAATGCATAAAAGAAAAATCGAAATCTTCTCATTACCGAACCTGTTTTAAGAGCTTTGCCATGTTTTTACCAAGGGTTTGAAAGGTCTGTATGCCTTCGGCATCGTTTTGGACATCGCCTGGATCACGGGACAATGTCATATTCCAATAATTTGAACTGCAAATGATCATTTCTGCAATACCAAAGAAAAAGTTGATGGCTGAGTAGGTAAAGGTTGAGCCTGCTCTACGGGCGGAAATGACCGAAGCTCCTACTTTGCCCTTCAGCATTAAACCTCCATTGGACTTCGAAACATAACCGCAACGGTCAATAAGCGCCTTCACTTCCGTACTCACATTACTGAAGTAAGTGGGTGAACCGATAATGATTCCATCTGCTTCTTCCATTTTCTGAATAAATTTATTCATCTCATCGTCATTGCGCGAACACCGGTTATCTTTTGTCTCCCGACATTTGCCACAAGCCAAACATCCAAAGACCTTACGACCACCCAATTGGACGATTTCCGTCTCTATTCCTTCCTTTGATATTTCCTCCAAGACAATTTTGAGGCTCTGTAAAGTATTACCATTAATCCGTGGACTCCCATTAAATGCTACAACTTTCATAGAGTTCTCCTTATTTTTACCAATTACTTACGTTGCGATTATGAACTGATTTGGTTATGAATCTGTAACATTCATTCCCTTTAACTTGTACCCTTTTTCCCATATCCAACAGTTTGTGAAAATATTATTTTTTGGTCTTCCCGCAGCTTCATGGTCTTAGCCAGAGCGGGTTTGTCAATGGATGCCCGAAAAACAGTAGCAAGACCCTCCGAAGCACAGAAGAGATATACATTCTGACCGATGAAGGCGGCATCGGCGTGGGAATAAACCTCTTTTTTATCGGCGGAGTATTTTTCCATTCGGTTGAAATCCGCCACCATAATTAAATTCACAGGCGCTGTTTTGACAAAAGGTTGCTTGCCGGTTAGCGATCTGATATCTTCATTTGTAATCGGTTCCAGTCGGTTAGTCTTGGCATCATAAAGATAAAGGCCGCTGGCCATGCTGACATATAAATCAATTGCCTGACAGTTCGAGGCTGAAGGAGCTGTACGCTTTCCAATCTCAGGGCGGTTAATTCCATAAGCAGCCCAAAGTAAATTCGACAATATTTGAGGTGGTAACAGATCAGGACTGAACTCCCGTGATGTTGATCTCTTCTGAAGAACCTGCATCAGTGGTTTACCGCCGTCAATCTGAGGCGAAAGCAGCTGTATGGGTTGCAGATCATCTGCACCCGCTGCACCGATCATGAACATAACCATAAAAAAGCAGATAAAGAATACCAGATTTTTTGTCATACGAAATACCCTCCATGTGTGAGGCGTTAACGTTTTAGTAGAGGCGAATGATTATTCGCCCTTACCCAGGCTGGGAGTAATGATTCGGATTGTCTCATATTAAAGAGCAGTTAAATGAAATGAAACGTCTGTTTCAAACCCACCGTATCTGAACAATGGTTCATTGTTATATTAATTTACAGATTGTTGCAATCGTATTTTGATGTATCACCCATACTCCGCCACTGATTTCAACTTTTTTTCTGTCTTGATGTAACCTTTTTGCCTCGGGACACGACTAAACCATTAGGAGCAACATGCCGACATAAATGCTCATGGAAAAAACGTATGAAACATCAAAATCATTGTAAGGAGATAGAAATGAAAGTATTAAGTGTTGTCATGGCTGTGATTATCACCGCGTTTGTTGGAATAGGCAGCTCTTTTGCCGGTTCTGAGGGAGCGGGGAAGAGCGGGTTGCATGGGGGGCGAGGATTCTTGTGGGTGCTTGAAAAACTTGATCTCAGTGCGGACCAGCAGCATGGAATCGCATCCATCCTCGGAAAGCATCGGGATGAAATCGTAGCCGGCATTAATGGCGTGGTGGAAGCGAAACAGGGCCTTCGAGACGCGATAACAGCAGATGTTTTTTCTGAAGCTGCAGTCAGACAGGCGGCTCAACAGGTTTCCGAGATAGAGGTGCAGAATGCGGTACTCAGGGCGCAGATCGTGAATGAAGTCAGGCCAGTGTTGACCTCCGAACAAAGAGATCAATTGAAGAAGTTCGCCAGCAAGCGCGCCGATAAAAGAATGGGCTTCGTTGATGCCAGGTTGGCGAACCTGGATAAATGGATCGCCGCACATGCCCAATAATCGTAAGTTGACAAGGAGATAGCGTGTCCAACAGTCCGCCTTGTCTGTGCGACGGGCCTCATGATTCCGAAATCATCAGCCGGGTTCTCAGTGGGGATGCCAATGCTTTTGAAATATTGGTCCACCGGTATTCCCGGCTGGTCGTCGGCATCGTCGGCAAACACATCCCCCGGGATCGGGTGGATGAGGTGGCTCAGGACGTGTTTGTCGAAGGATTCCGATCTTTAAGTTCCTTCTCGCAAAAAGGGCCTTTCGGTCATTGGATGGCGAAAATCGCCGTAAGGTGCTGTTATGATTTCTGGCGAAAACGCTACAGGAAGAAAGAGGTGCTTGATAGCGACCTTTCGCCAGAAACGCAAGACTGGATTGACAATTTACTGGCTGTTCAGTCCAATGAGACATTCGAACGCGAAGCGGAGACCTCGGAAGCTATTCAAGTTCTGGATCACGCTCTCAGCAAGCTCTCCGCCGAAGATCGGATGGTCTTGACTCTGGTGCATCTGGAGGGTCTGCCGGTAAAAGAGGCGGCTGTCCTGCTGGGCTGGAGTACGACTGCCGTCAAAGTGCGGGCCCACAGATCAAGGAAGAAACTGCGCCGAATCATCCTGGAACTTCAGGATGGCGCGCATCCTGGAAGAGAGTGCATCTTTACGGGCGCTGGTCCCAAATGGACTCAACACCGGGTGTCTTGTCTGGCGTTTATCGGGACTTCTCGTTATTCTGGTGGCGGAGGCGGCGGAGGCGGGGCTACCACCAATTCTGGCCGGATGTTTATTTCGCTGAAACCCTTCGAGAATCGGACTGCGAGCGCAAAAGAGAT
>JBAXVB010000209.1:0-6689 GCA_037129415.1 Deltaproteobacteria bacterium | reverse complement strand
ACCATGGATGAGCAGCGGGTGGAGAATGTACTGGCGTTGTTTGCCGATGTGGAGCTGACGGTCAGTCGTCCCCCTCGCTCCGGGCTGATGATGCTGACCGTGAAAGACTGTTTTGAAACCGATTTTCACCTGGGAGAAGTTCTTGTTACCGAGGCTCGCGTCCTCTTCCGCGGCTGCGAAGGATTCGGCATGGTCTTTGGAGAAGCACCCCGCAGGGCGCTGGCGCGGGCCGCGGCGGACGCGGTACTCCGATATCCCGAGCCAACCGGAATACAGAATGAACTGCGGGTGCATTTGGAACAGGAAGAATTGATGCAGAAAACCCGGCTGGCGGAAAACACCGCCCTGATCGCCGCCACAAAGGTAAATTTTGACCTGATGCCAGGAGCATAGCCATGTACGCAAACAGAACTATCCGCGACCATTTCACTTTCAGGGTGATTCTTCAGGGAATGAGTCATCCCGGAAAGATATACCCTTTGTCGGGGTTGCCCGTTTCCTCTGCGAATACCCGAACATCGTCCTGTTGCTATCCCGGAAAGGCGTCTCCGTTGCCGCATTCGCCCGGAGCAGAGTCCGCCATTATCGAAATTCTCGGTTGCCTGATAGACAACGAGGTGAGCTTCGCCGTTATCGGTGACAAGGATATGGAGACGGTCATTGCCCGCCATACCAACAGCCGGCCGGTATCCTTCGAGGATGCGGATTACATTATCGTCCGCAACGGAACCACCCTGGGCAAGCTGGCCGGCTTCAAGCGGGGCAGCCTGGAATATCCGGATACCGGGGCGACCATCCTCTATCTTGTGGAATCATTGAGCGAAGCAAAGGGCGTCGTTCTGTCAGGCCCTGGAGTCAACGGCGCGGTCTCGCTGCGAATCACGGGACTCGATCCGGGTGAATTGCAACTGTTAAGACAGGTGAATAGCGAATTTCCCCTTGGCGTGGACGCCATATTTCTTGACCAGAGCGGGAACATTGCCTGTATTCCCCGCTCATCGCAAATCGGAGTAAACTAAAATGGGATATGTAGCGGTTAAAGGCGGCAACGAAGCGATTGAAAGAGCCTGTAATCTCTTTGCCCATGAGCGGACAAAGGGAGCATCCCCCCAGCTTGGGGTGGATCAGATCAAGGAACAGCTCTATCTGGCCGTTGATCGTGTGATGGGGGAAGGGTCGCTCTATGCGCCGGAGCTGGCAGCCCTGGCCCTCAAACAGTCTGCCGGGGACACTTTTGAAGCCTCGTTTATGCTGCGGGCCTTTCGGGCCACCCAGCAGCGTCTGGGCTATTCACTTCCGGTCAATACCGAGAAGATGCGGGTGGTGCGCAGGATTTCTTCCGCATTCAAAGATATTCCCGGCGGGCAGATTCTGGGGGCCACCAGCGATTACACACTGCGGTTGCTGGATTTCGATCTGCTGAAAGATGACGCAGCGCGGCGGAGCGCTTTTCGTGAACGGTTATTCAGCAACCTTCCCGCTGATGCCGAAATTCCGGAAACCTTCCCCAAGGTAATCCGCATCCTGCGCAGGGAAGGGTTGTTAGAAGAAACCCTGGTCGCAGCGATTCCAGAGGAGGGGGCATTCGACATCACCCGTCAACCTCTCACCTTCCCGGCCTCCCGCAGCGCCAGGCTGCAGGCCCTGGCTCGGGGCGAGACCGGAGGGATGCTGGCCCTTGCCTATTCCAGCATGCGCGGTTATGGCAACATCCATCCGACCCTGGGTGAACTTCGCATCGGTTACCTGCCGCTCACCATGCCGCATCCGGTAACCGGTGAGCCTTACGTCGCGGGCGAAGTCAAGGTGACGGAAGCCGAGGTACTGGCCCGCATGCAGGGCAGCGACGGCATGCCGCGCTTCAGTCTGGGTTACGGGCTCTGTTTCGGCCAAAACGAAATCAAGGCGATCTCCATGGCCATACTGGATCGCTGCACTCGAACTGAAAAACCGGGCAGTCCGGCCGAGGATCAGGAGTTCGTCCTTTACCACATCGACGGTATTGAGGCCATGGGGTTCTGCAATCACTGGAAACTGCCTCACTATGTGGATTTTCTTTCCGATCTCGATCGACTCAGAAAATCCCAGGATATAGCCCGCACCGGAAAAAGTCAGGAGGATGCCGATGCTCATGCATGAATGGTTGCAGAAAGATGATGAACCAAGAAGCGATGCGGCGCAGTCCGCCGGGTACCCCTTTGGGTTTATGGATGAAGGAGCCAAGAAGGAGATCCGCCGCAGCATCCTCAAAGCGGTCGCCATTCCGGGATACCAGGTTCCCTATGGTTCACGGGAAATGCCGATTGCCCGAGGCTGGGGGACCGGCGGCCTCCAGATCACCCTTTCCATGGTGAAGCCGGATGACATCCTAAAGGTGATTGATCAGGGGTGCGACGACAGTGTCAACGCGGTGAATATCAAAAAATTCGTGGCCACGGTCGCCAGTGTGGCCATTACCACCGATACCAGGGCTGCGACACTAATCCAGACCCGTCACCGGATTCCGGAGGAACGCATGAACGACCAGCAAATCCTGGTACTCCAGGTCCCTTACCCGGAGGCGCTGCGGGAGGTGGAGCCATCGGAAATGGAGACCCGCCGGATGCATGCCGAGGCGGACTACAGCCGGATGTGGCTGTATCTGTATGAGGATATCGTCAAATATGGCGAGATCACCATCAGCTACCGCTACCCGGTTACGGTTAACGGCCGTTACATCACGGACCCCAGTCCGATTCCCCGTTGGGACGTGCCCAAACTCCACATGGCCGACACGCTGTTTCTATTCGGGGCGGGACGGGAAAAACGGATTTATGCAATTCCCCCCCATACGTCGGTTGAGCCGCTGGAGTTCGAAGACCACAAATTCAGGACCGAGAATTTCTTTGGCAAGGCCTGCGCCCGGTGCGGCGCTACTGATACCTTTCTGGATGAGGTTATCGACAATGCTGGAGGTGGGCGGAGCTTTTTCTGCTCTGATTCAGGGTACTGCGACAAGAGGAGTCAGGCATGGAACCACTGATAAGGATACGAGGGCTCTCAAAACGGTTTGGACAGGGGTGTTCCCGCTGCCTGGACGCCACTGGACCGGAACAGGATACCAATCTCTGTCCCCACTGCGGTTCCGTGATGGCCTGTAACGACGTCTCTTTTGACCTTTTTCGCAATGAAGCCCTTGGCGTTGTTGGAGAGAGCGGCTCCGGCAAGAGTACCTTGGTGCGGCTGCTGCACTTTGAGTGGGAGGCAAGCGGGGGCGGCATGGAAATGCACCGCTCTGCTGGACTAAGCAATTTGCCGGAGATGTTTACCGATGGTTCGAACTACAGTTGCAATCTGCTCGGACTGAGCCATTTTCAGAAACGCCAGCTCCGCAATGCCCTGATGGGGATTGTCTATCAGAACCCGCATCTCGGCCTCAGGATGCAGGTCAGCTCCGGAGGCAATATTGCCGAACGGCTTCTGGGAGCCGGATGGAGAAATATCGCCAAAATGCGGCAGCGATCAGCCGAACTGCTGGAGAGAACGGAGATTCCGATTGAGCGGATGGATGAACCCCCCTGCAACTTCAGCGGCGGCATGCAGCAGCGGGTGCAAATCGCCAAGGCCCTCTCGAACAATCCGCTGATCCTCTTTCTGGACGAGGTCACCACGGGTCTTGACCTCTCCGTCCAGGCGCGAGTGCTGGATCTGATCCGGAATCTGAGGAGCGAATTTAACCTGTCCATGCTGGTGGTTTCCCATGACCTGGGCGTGATCAACCTGCTCTGTCAGCGAACCATGGTGATGAAATCCGGTCATGTGGTGGAGTCAGGACTGACGGACCAGATACTGCAGGACCCCCAGCACCGATACACTCAGCTTCTTGTGGCCTCTCAATTATAGGAGCATTCATGATTACCGTAGATAATTTGTCAAAAAGCTTCACGCTCCATATCCTCAATGAAAAAAAGATTGTGGCCTGCCGTGATATATCCTTCCATGTTCCGCCGGGGGGGTTCCTGGGGTTGTCCGGTCCCAGCGGTGTCGGGAAGAGTACGGTGTTGAAATGCCTCTACCGCACATATCTGGCAAGCAGTGGCGCCATCCGTTACAACTCAGCCGCCTACGGCAGGGTCGATTTGGCCACATTGCCTGACCGGGCTGTCATCGACATCCGCTACAAGGAGATGGGATATGTTTCCCAGTTCCTCAAGGTGATTCCCCGGGTTTCCGCCCTCGCAGTAATCATGGAGCCGATTCTGGCCCGCAACGGGGTATCGCGTGACGCGGCGCGAAAGCGGGCCATCGGCCTGCTGGAAAGACTTCGAATCCCATCGCACCTGTTTGATGCCTACCCGGTGACCTTCAGCGGCGGCGAGCAGCAACGGATCAATATTGCCCGCGCCGTCAGTTGGAAACCGCGCCTTTTGTTGCTGGATGAGCCGACAGCATCGCTTGACAAGGATTCGGTCGGAGTAGTGCTGGAAATTCTCAAGGAGTTGCGTGAGGAAGGGACGACGATGATCGGGATTTTCCATGATACCAAACTGCTGGAGTCGGTGACGGATTCGGTTTATCAAGTTAATAATATAGTTCGCCATGGGTTTGTCGCTGGCTGAACGGACATTTCAAGAGAGGAAGAATATTCATGCAGGACGGTTTTGTGATAACAAACGCCCAGGTGGTTACCCCGGAAGGAGTCAGGGAAGGAGCGTCGGTACAGGTTGAAAATGGGCGAATTGCCTGGATCGGTGAAGGATCGCCACAGGGAGTAAGAGAGATTGACGCCGGTGGGAATTACCTGTTTCCCGGTTTTGTGGATATGCATTCAGATGCCATCGAAAAGGGAATCGAGCCCCGGCCCAATACCTTTTTTCCGGTGGATGTCGCAGTTTTTGAACTGGACAAGAAGATTGCTTCCTGCGGCATAACCACCATGTATCACTCGCTCTCCTTTGCCGAACTGGAGGTGGGACTCCGAAACAACAACACGGCGGCGGAGATCATTCGGGAGATCAACAAGCTCCGCGAAAAGCTGAAGGTGAACACCAAAATTCACGCCCGTTTCGAGATCACCGACCATGGGGCCGTACCGTTTCTTGAGGAATTGATCCGGGACAACCAGATCGACCTCTTCTCCTTAATGGACCACTCTCCAGGTCAGGGACAATTTCAGGATATCATTTCTTTCAAGAATTACTACGGTCCAGTCTATGCCAAGAGTGATGCGGAGATGGACGATATCATCGAACGGAAACTCCAGGCGAAAAAGAGTGATGCCCCACGAGATATTGCTCACATGCTCGGTGTCTGTCGTGAACACGGTATTGGCGTTGCTTCCCATGACGATGATTCCCGGGATAAAATCCACTGGTTGAAGGAGATGGAGATCGACATGACGGAATTTCCCATCAACATGGAGGCGGTGCAGGCCGCGCATGAACTGGGCATTCGTGTCTGTCTCGGCTCGCCCAACGTGGTGCGGGGACAGTCCTCGTCCAGTAACCTGGATGCCCGGGAGGCGATCCGCAGTGGGTATGGGGACATCCTGTGTTCCGATTACTCTCCCATGACCCTGCTCCACGCCGTGTTTGCTCTTGAAAGGCATGGCATCCTTCTCCTTCACGAAGCGACAAAAATGGTTAGCCTGAATCCGGCCTGCGCCGTCGGGATCGCGGACCATACCGGATCACTGGAGGCGGGAAAAGACGCCGATATGGTTCTGGTGGACCATTCCGATGGCTTGCCACGGGTACTCAAGACATTTGTCGCAGGCAGAGAGGTGTTCGCCACATGCTGAATATCGGTAGCAACATCAACGAAGCACGGGTGGATGGGAGCCTGAAGGCATTGCAACGGGATCTTTCGGCTTTTCAAGAATTTGGCTTGACTGCCGCGGAAATTTCGATCCATGGTCTGGATGCCGTCAAAAACGGCGGCCTCGATCGCCGCAGAACATTGGAGATCAAATCAATCCTGGCCAACTTCCCGTTTCGTTACAGCACCCATGCGCCTAATCCGCTGAATCTGATGGACCGGAACTATCCGGAGCTGCACCGGGACGTACTCCATGCCTCCCTGGAATTTTCCGCCGCGATCGGCGCCAAATGCATGGTGTATCATCCCGGACGGTATCTGGTGGAAGAGGAATTCGGTATTCGAGGACCGCTATCCTTCACATCTCATGAACAACAGGAAATGCGCGATCATGAGGCGGATATCCTTCAGGCGGCGGCTGACAGCTTCCCGGATGTTATCATTGCCATGGAGAACGCACGCCCTTACCGGCATCATTCCCCTTATTGCTATGCCGAGATACCAAAAAAGCTGTTTAAACAGATACAGCGGATCAACCGGAGCAACGTCCGGATGACCCTTGATTTTGGCCACCTCCATCTATCGGCGTGTTACTACCACCTGGATGCGGCTGCGGAGGTGAGGGCGGCCGCGCCATACATCGCGCATTGTCATGTCCATGATAATTTCGGCCGTTCAGTCTATTACACGGAAAAGAGCCAGACCCACCAGATACCCTTCGGCAAGGGAGATGCCCATACGCCGGTCGGCTGGGGGGACATCCCGTTTGATGACCTTTTTGCCGAGTTTATTCATGACTACGATGGACTGCTCATCTGTGAACTGCGCAGCCGATATTTCGAACAGACCGGCGAGGCGGCGGAGAACCTTGCTGCGATCCTCGAAAAACTCGG
>JBAXVB010000208.1:0-6739 GCA_037129415.1 Deltaproteobacteria bacterium | reverse complement strand
AAGATGTTTTGGGGAAAGCCGTAAATCTGATGGTCGAAAACATTCGGAAAATTGTTACCCAACTTAAACGTATCACCGAAGGGGGCTATTCCACCATTTTTCAGCCGTTTTCATATAAAGACCAGCTTGGATCCGCCCTTGCGGAGATGATCACATCTCTTCGTAAAATTACACAAGAAAACGAGCGGCAGAATATCCTGAAAACCGGTCAGATGGAACTTCACAAACAGATGCGAGGGGAACAGGACATGGCAACTCTTTCCCAGAATGTCATCTCTTACTTGTGTGAGTATCTGAATGCGCCCATCGGCGCTTTTTATGTGATGAATGAAGAAGAAGGTGTTCTGTTTATGGCGGGAAGTTTCGCCTATCAAAAACGCAAAAAACTCTCAAATCACTTTTTTCTGGGAGAAGGGCTGGTGGGTCAGGCAGCCTTGAGAAAACGGCGTTTGCAGATATACGATGTTCCCAAGAATTACGTTAAAATCCAGTCTGGCCTGGGAATTGCGGCCCCTCGCAACATCGTGGTTTGTCCCCTCATCTTTGACAACACAGTTAAAGGAGTCATCGAGTTGGGAGCATTCCAGGATTTTTCAGATACCCAACTGGCGCTTCTGGATCAGGTCTCCAACAGCATCGCCATAGCCATGAATTCTGTTCAGGCTCGGACCAGAATGAAAATCTTGCTTGAACAAACCCAAAAACAGGCGGATATGCTTCAACACCAGCAGGAATCGCTCCGAAAATCCAACCTTGATCTGGAACAGCAGGCGTCAGCCCTTCAGCAGTCTGAATACAGACTTCAGACTCAGCAGGAAGAACTGCGTCAGACCAATGAGGAACTTCAGGAACAGACCCAACTGCTGGAAGAACAAAAAGAAGATATCCAGAAGAAAAATCTGGAGCTGGAAATGGCCGGAAAACTTATTGAGGAGAAAGCCAGGACGCTCGAAAGAACCAGCAGATACAAATCCGAGTTTCTGGCCAACATGTCTCATGAGCTGAGGACTCCGCTGAACAGCATTCTCCTGCTGTCCAAGCTCGTTTCGGACAACAAGGGGGGAAATCTTACAGAAAAACAAATCGAATTCGCTCAAACAATCCATGATTCAGGTTCTGACCTGTTAATCCTGATTAACGAAGTCCTGGATCTTTCCAAGGTTGAATCCGGGAAAATGGAGTTGCATCTGGAACCAGTTGTTTTAAATGATCTGGCTGAAGTCATGAAACGCAATTTTCAGGTAATAGCGCAGAAGAAGGGACTTGATTTTGTCGTTGAACTGCATGACAATCTGCCTATGACCATTTTGACAGACAGGCAGCGAACCGAGCAGATCATAAAGAATTTTCTTTCCAATGCGTTTAAATTTACATCAAGTGGCAGGGTTTCTTTTACGATATGTCCTGCCGAAGACATTCATGTTCTACGGCGGAATCTGTCTTCCACCGGTGCTATTGCTTTTTTGGTTTCAGATACCGGTATCGGCATCCCCAAAGACAAGCAGCAATTGGTGTTTGAAGCCTTTAAACAGGCGGATGGGACAACCAACAGAAAATACGGCGGGACCGGCCTTGGCCTTTCCATTTCCGTTGAGCTGGCTAAATATCTTGGTGGAGAAATCGAGCTTGAGAGCCAGGAAGGAAAAGGCAGCGCCTTTATTCTCGTTCTGCCTGCAGCTCGTCCAGTATATCCAGAAAAAAAACAGCAGGCTTCGAAGAAAAAAGCTGCTCTGGTACAAGGCGCCGAATGTCTCCCGCCTGGGAACGAGGCTTTGCAGGATGACCGCAAAAATCTCTTCCCGGAAGATAAATCCGTTCTGATGATCGAAGATGATTCGCATTCTGCAAGTGCTCTTGTTACTGCTATTTTAAGCGACCAAGATAGGGATGCAGTGCTTGAAAACAAACGAATCCTTCTGGTGGATGATGACATGCGAAATGTCTATGCGATCACCAATGTCCTGGAAGAAAAAGGAATGAAAGTTGTTGTCGGGAAAAATGGGAAGGAAGGCATCGACCGTCTGAACAGAGATACTGGTATTGATCTGGTTCTGATGGACATCATGATGCCAGTCATGGATGGCTACGAGGCCATGAAGGAAATTCGAAAGCAGAAACGATTTGAAAAACTTCCCATCATCGCACTTACAGCCAAAGCCATGAAAGGCGACCGGGCATTATGTATCGAGGCAGGCGCCAATGACTATCTGGCCAAGCCGTTTGAGACGGAAAATCTGCTTTCAATGCTGCGTGCGTGGCTGTATTAATGAAAGAATGGACGGAGAAATGAATGGATAAAGATGCTGAAAATCTTATGAATGAGATTCAGCTTTTACTTAATGCTGTTTATACAAAATATGGCTATGATTTCCGTGGCTATTCCGAAGCTTCCCTCAAACGGCGAATTTTGAGGAATCTGGCTTTTTCCGGGTATCGGAACATTCCAGAATTGCTACATCATGTTCTGTATGATAAGTCTTGTTTCGAAAAACTTCTTCTGGATCTGTCGATCAATGTCACGGATATGTTCAGAGATCCCCTGTTTTATAAAGCGATTCGGGATCAAGTGCTTCCAGACCTCAAAAAGCTTCCGTTTATAAAAGTCTGGCATGCAGGCTGTGCATCGGGCGAAGAAGTCTATTCAATGGCTATCCTCTTTTTCGAAGCGGGCCTTCACCAGAAAACGCAGGTGTATGCAACGGATTTTAACGAAAAGATATTGATTGCAGCCAAAGAAGGGATTTATTCTTTAGAGAAAATTAAGGGTTATACTTCCAATTATCATCAGTTTGGCGGAAAATCATCTTTCGGGGATTACTATGCAGCCAGAAATAAGCATGCAGCGATTCATGCATCTTTTAGAAAAAACATTGTATTCGCCCATCACAATCTGGTTTCGGATGGCCCTTTGGGAGAGATGGATTTGATACTTTGCCGGAATGTCCTGATTTATTTTAAGCGAAATCTTCAAAATCGGGTATTTAACCTGTTTAATGATAGTCTTGGTCAGGGCGGTTATCTCTGTCTGGGGTCCAAAGAAAGCCTGAGGTATTCAACTTGTTCTGATGGTTTTGAAGATATTGTTCCCAAAGAGAAAATCTATCGGAAAAAAATGGGATTGCCTGTATGATTGACGCTGTTGTTATTGGGGCTTCTGCAGGGGGGCTGACAGCGCTGAGGATTTTGCTGCCCTGTTTGCCTGTGCATTATAATCTGCCAGTCATTATCGTTCAGCATTCCCACCCTGGTTCAGATGATTTTTTGACTCGATACCTGAATAATAAATGCAGACTGATAGTTAAACAGGCAGATGATAAAGAACCTGTTTTGCCGGGAGTCGTCTATTTTGCTCCACCGAATTATCATTTGCTGATTGAAATGGATCATTCATTTTCGCTGTCGGTGGAAGAGCCTGTCAATTTTGCCAGACCCTCTATTGATGTGCTGTTTGAAACGGCTGCGGAAGCCTATGGATCAAAGCTAATGGGCATCATACTCACCGGCGCCAGCGCAGACGGCGCAAAAGGTCTGATGAAAATTAAATCCGCCGGAGGTATTACGGTTGTTCAGGATCCCCGTACGGAGGAGGCGGAAATCATGCCGAAATCCGCCATATCAGCAGGTGAGGTCGATTTTATTTTACCGCTTGAAGCTATTGGAAAATTTCTTGCCAGACTCTCCGATGGAGTAATGTTGTGACTCAAACAGAACCTGTCCACATTTTACTGGTTGACGACAAGCCCGCCAATCTGCTGGCTCTGGAAAGCCTTCTGGAAAGCCATGAGGTCATTACCATCAAGGCTGCAACCGGAAATGAGGCGTTGGGTATGTTGCTGGAATATGATTTCGCCCTTGTCCTTCTGGATGTCCAGATGCCGGATATGGATGGATTTGAAACAGCCGAACTGATGCGTTCCAACGAAAGAACCCGGAACATACCTATCATCTTTGTCACCGCCATAAATAAAGAAAAACAGCACATTTTCAAAGGCTACGAATCCGGCGCCGTGGATTATTTGTTTAAACCCCTTGACCCCCATATTTTGATCAGCAAAGTGAAGGTGTTTTTAGATATTTACCGTCAGCGGCTATTGATTGAGAAAACCAATCATAAATTGGAAGCAACCGTCGCAAAATTAAAGCAGGCGAACCGAAAGATTCTTGATCAGCAAAAAGCGGTCATTGAAGAAGAGCGTCTTAAGGTGCTGCTCCAGATGGCAGGGGCAACGGCGCATGAGCTGAATCAGCCGCTGACCGGCCTTTTGGGAACCATCGAGTTGCTCCAGATGGATCAAAAGATGCCGGATAAACTGGATGCCCATATTGCACGAATTGCAGAGGCAGGCAGGCGCATCGCCGCCATTGTCAAGAAAATTCAGATTATTCAACATGCCGATATCCAGCTTTATGAAATCACTGCTGAGGATACAAGCGCCGATGGCCCACTGTTGAGAACACTTTCGATAGAAGATTCGGATAGCGATTATCATGTAATTGAAAGCCTCATGAAAGCCTTTGTAAATCTGATTCTCCTGCGAAGTAAAACCATTGCGGAAGGTTTGGCCCTGCTAAAAAACGATCCAGTAGATCTGGTGCTTGTGAACTTTTTTCTTCCGGATGGCACGGGTATTGACCTGATGCGGAAAATGGATGCGGAAGGCATTGAAACCCCTGTGATCGTTATTACCGGAAAAGGGGATGAAATGATAGCAACCCAGGTGATTCAGGCAGGCGCATTCGATTATCTGCCCAAGGATCAGCTAAATGAAAAAAAACTGAGTCAGGCCATCAACAATGCACTGACAAAATCGCAATTGAAAAAAGAATCCCGGAAAATTATGCACATTATGGCGGAAATGTCTATCCGGGATGTTTTGACGGGGCTGTATAATCGGCGGTATTTTTATGAGTCACTGGAGCGGGAAATATCCCGCGCAGGCAGAACCCAGTCAGATATGGCGCTTTGCATGATGGATATGGATCATTTTAAAAACATCAACGACACCATGGGGCATCCCGCAGGAGATATGGCTCTGGCGGAGTTCGGAAGCATGTTGAATACATGGATACGACAAAGCGATCTGGCATGTCGGTACGGCGGAGAGGAGTTTGCGGTCATTTTGTCGGACACCGACATTCATAAGGCTGTCGGCGTATGCGAGCGTTTCAGGGAAACACTTAACCAGCGAATATTTTATTATAACCAAAAACCTTTTCAGATATCCGTCAGTATCGGCATTTCATCTCTGGCTGTACTATCTCACATCACATCAGGTGAAACGCTGGTACGAGCAGCCGATGAGGCCCTTTACCGGGCTAAAAAGCTGGGCAGAAACCGGATCATTATGTATCAATAGCATTACACTTATCGCATTTTATGTTAAGCAACAACAATTGTGGAATAGTGGTGAACCACTCATTTTTTGTCTCTTTCTCCGATCGGCATACCTTTTGCGATATAAATTTGGTGTCAAAATACTTTTTAAAAAAGTGGGGTACCTGTAAAAAAAAAGGAACATTTACATCAATACCTGTTATATGACGGTAAAAACTTCCGACCTGTGCGGTTAGGAATTGATATGTTGTAACAATGAGTTACTGACTACAAAGAAATTGTGGAACATTTTCTATTCGTCAACAAGAGCAAGGAGGAACGCCATATCGCACACTTCAGGACAACACGGAAAATTTGAAACACTCATTTCTTGAGCCAGAAAAAACCGGCTTACTTTGTCATTTTTCACTTGTAGGCGGTATTCAAGCGACTCGCGATCCATGCACATGAGAAGTTCAAAGATTTCAAGGCCCTTTAGGCTGGGATGTTTTCGAGAAGAGCCACCAGCATTCTTCCGGGCGCAGGGTCAGCCACTTCTGGCAGATAACTGCACATTCTTCCTGTGTTGCATGTTCAGCCGCCCAGGCTAAAACGCAGAGTTCCCGACCCAGGAATCTGTCCAGCTTGACCTTGCCGGTACTCCAGGTACCGGTACTCTGTTTCTTTGCCTTCAAGCGGTCATTAAAATCCCTGCGGGCATCATCCCTGATTTTCGCCCATATTTTGTATCAATTTACCGCCAGTGTCGTAGGCTGCTTCAAGGGCGGAGACGACAATACATACATTCTTTTTTTTGGAAGCGGCTGTTAGCATATTGGAAAACGCCCTGGTGATGACATCCGCAATCGTTCCCTGCCCCAAAACTTGCGTACTGTAATAATGAAAATACGGGGGCATTTCATCCAGCAGAATCAGAACCGGTTTATCTCCCTCAAACAGTTTCAGCCAGGCGCTTTCATCCGGGGCTTTCGCGCCAGATTCCCAATACTCTTTAAATAAAGACGCCTTACCTAACTGCCTGGCTATTTCCCCCCACAAATAGGTTTGAGGATTGTTACGCCCATTGAAAGCAGCAATCTTTGCGGTGGAAAACCCTCCCTGATTGGGTATTTCACCAATTTTCTGATTCCTTAGCGCTGCATCTTTCGCCAGGAGACCGAATCCAACCATCAAGTGGGTTTTACCGCCACCCATAGCCTGTTTGAGATGAAAAACCGTATCGTTTGATTTGCCGGCAAGACGTGCCATCCCCTTCGTAAGCAGAATTTTCATACCTTCGGTGATGAAAGTTTTTCCAAAATATTCACTTCCGTCTGTAACATGAATAATCTGGTCTAATTGTTCAATCTGGTCGCCGACATTGATTTCCAGAGCGTTGGGCTGGAGCTTACAGGCGTTGCGAAT
>JBAXVB010000207.1:0-6788 GCA_037129415.1 Deltaproteobacteria bacterium | reverse complement strand
CTTCGGAGCATCTTATGGCCTCTATAAGTGGGATGGTACTTCATGGAGCCAACTCTCAACGGCCAACCCGGAAAACATGGTAGCCTCGGGTTCGATGCTCTATGGGGATTTCGGAGCATCTGGTGTCTGGAGATGGGATGGTGCTGCATGGGATCAACTCTCAACGGCCAACCCGGAAAACATGGTGGCCTCGGGTTCTATGCTCTATGTGGACTTCGGAGCATCTGGCATCTCGGGATGGGATGGTGCTAAATGGGCACCCCTCAAATCTGACAATCCAGAGAAAATGGTGGGATCTAATTAACTGTTTTATTATCCAGTCTTGCCCCCGTGTTTCTCTCTCTTTGCGTCATCGTCATGGGGGCAAGTTTTGTTTCTTTCGGCTTTTTTTTACGGGAACCTAAAAGCTGCAATGCTGTGTTAGTAATCAAATGATATCGATTTGTTGTGATAATTTTAAGTCACTAATGCTTTTGATTATGCCGGTTTGTATTAGATAGCCAAAAATTGGTTGCAGGATTTAGTTGGACATATTGATAAAGAGAATTTGGCAAGGAAGACTCCATGATAAAGAAATATTTTTGGTTTATCACTATCATAAGTTGTTTGCTATGTCAGAGTGCTGGCGCTGCATCATCCCCAATGGTTGAACGGCATGTCTTCACACCGCTTCAGGAATCCGAAAAAGAGGTTCAGTCCGAAGTTGCCAAAATTGCCAATCCAAAGGAACTTCAGAAACAGTTCATATTTTCGGGTGTAATCATTGGCCCCAAAGGGAAACAAGCCATGATTCGGGAAACGGGCGGCAAACCGGCTGATGCCCCTAAAAACAAACCTTACAGTATCGGAGATCAGATCAAAGGTATGACGATAAAGGATATCGGCAGTAATCATATTATTCTGGCTGGTCAGGAAGGTGAGACAAAACTCAACCTGTATGGTGGAGGTAAGCCCCGACCTTCTCCACCGGCTATTGCACCAGAGCCTCCGTCAAAGCCTCCCAATCAGCCTCTTGACCCATCCAAAATGCCACCATCGCTGCCAGATTCAGGTGCGCCTCCGGGTTCCGGTGTAAACAAAACACTGCCGGGACCCGCCCCGGAAGTCGCTGGTTCGAATGAGGCACCCAGCGGTGAGCCACCTTCTGGTCTTAACCCTTTTGTAGATGCAATGAAAAAAGCGGCGGAACGCAAAGCCAGTAGGGTAGATCAACCATCCGGAAATGCGGTGAATCCCTTTATGAATTTGGCGCAGTAGTTTTTTTTGAACAGACACGCCCTCCGGAATGAAGTACATGACAATTCGATATGGTGTTCTCCTCATTACTCGAATACACAGGGTATGGGAAAGTCCATGGTGGTCTATCTACTTGTTATCCATGTCTTTTATATAATCCGGTCAAAATCATTCTATGCGTTTTAATTTAAACAGAACCAAATTATGGCTGATCAAAATATATTCAGTATCCATTAAAAACAACAAGCATATACTGTTTCGGGGAATTTAATATATTGAGATTGCATTTGACGATTTTAAACTGGATTACTGCCCCTTTTCGATATCAGACGTTGTTTTTGGGGTTTATTAGCCAGGAAATTCGGGGTAGATATGCGGGGTCAATAGGGGGCTTGTTATGGAGTGTCATCACGCCTCTTGCAAACATGCTGATTTATGTATTCGTATTTTCGGTGGTTTTCAAGATTCGCATGAAACCCATTGAAACCGGTACCGATAGTTTTGTTCTGTTTCTTCTGTCTGGCCTTTTGCCATGGATTGCTTTTTCGGAGGCAGTGGGCAGCAGCGCTACTATGTTCCTGGGCAAGGCTGGTTTGATTACCAAGGTGGCTTTTCCCCTTGAGGTCGTTCCGCTTGCCGGGATCATGGTGACGTTTGTTCTGAACAGTGTTGGTTTTATGGTTTTTTTAATCTATCTGGCGATTGAAGGCTATGGGCATGTCGCCTGGTTATATCTGCCGGTTGTCACTCTCATATTTATGGTTTTTACACTGGGTCTTGTGGTTCTGTTGGCTAGTCTCAGCGTGTTTGTAAGGGATATCCAGCAGTTTATCTCCAGTGCGCTATCCCTGTGGATGTATTTAACTCCGGTTCTCTATCCCATTACCATGTTGTCCGAGTCCCTGCGCATCCTAATCCTCATTAATCCGATGTATCCATTCATTGAGCTATACCATGAAGTGCTTCTGAAGCATACGCTGCCTGTAGATCTGCTATGCTATGCAGCAGGGTATGCGATTATTTCATTTCTGACTGGTGTCTGGTTTTACAGCCGGTCTAGAAATGCGTTTGCGGATGTGTTGTAAAAGGGGAAAATTGAACGCGATTGAAGTGGAACATCTTTCCAAGCATTACCGGGTCTATAACAAGCCTATTGACCGGCTGAAGGAGTCAATTCTTAGAAGGCCCTGCCATCATCTGGTCATGTCCTTAACCGATGTTTCCTTTAAGATCGGGGTTGGTGAAACTCTGGGTATTATCGGCGAGAATGGCGCTGGTAAATCCACACTGCTAAAAATTCTGGCTGGAATTACCCAGCCTACATCGGGAAGTCTCACTCGAAATGGACGAATCGCCGCTTTGCTGGAGCTGGGATCCGGGTTTAATCCAGAATTTTCCGGTCGAACCAACATCCATCTGAATGCAGCGCTTCTGGGGCTGACAGAAAAAGAGATTCGCGCCAGAGAGAACGAAATCATCGATTTTTCTGAGCTGTCTGAGGTGATTGATCGGCCTGTCAAGACTTACTCCTCGGGCATGTTGATGCGTCTGGCGTTTTCCATTGCGACCAGTGTGGATCCGGATGTTCTGATTGTGGATGAAGCTCTTTCCGTTGGAGACCAGCGGTTTGGCCTGAAGTGCGTGGATCGGATGATGGGTTTCCGAAAGGGAGGAAAAACCATTATTGTCTGCAGTCACAGCATGTATCTTATCAATGAATTGTGTGCAAAAGCCATTTGGCTTCATGCCGGAAGGCTTGAGCGTTATGGAATGTCAGCAAATGTCATTTCTGAATATCTGGCATTTTTGGAAACCAAAGACGAATCGGCAGGCGCAAAAGATCAATCATCCATCAAAGAAACCCATCCGGAAGTGATCATTGAAGATTTGGCTGTGTTGGATGACAGCGGTCATCCGATCACCCGTGCTACTTTTCTGCAGACTATTCGGATACGTCTGAAGGCCAGACCCTTGAATGGCGGATATGTTGGGCATATCGGAATTGGTATTGAAAAAATGAATGGGGAAATGGTTTTTGTTGCGACTACCAAAAACAGCGGCCAACCGCCGATTTGCTTCATTGAAAATGTTACGATTCATTTAGTTTTGAACGATATCAAGATTATTAAGGGAAGTTACAGAATACATGCCGTGATTTCGGATGAACACGCCATGAGCGTCATCAATGAATCAAAAAGTGCACCATTCAGTGTATATAGTAATCATCCGGAATTGGGGTTGTTCTGGATTGATCATAAATGGGAGATATCATAGAAAGCACGAATGAAGCCATCCGTGTAAGAGGATATTGATGCCATGATGATTTTTAAAAGCATGAATAATTTGTTGGACAAATGATGCCATGACCCAGAAAATTACTCGATGGGTACAGCGGATGGATTATCGATATCTGTTGCCGGCCATGGCGAGACTGCCTTTTTCGATCGGGGTGTTTGCCTCGTATTGCAGGGGCCTGCTTCAGGTATTGGTTGACTACGACTGGAGATCCATTGCCCTGGGTCGAAAATATATCAGATCGAATGTGTATCAAGCCATGACCGTTTTGCTTGGCAGTCGATCAAAAAGCATTATGGGAACACTGGGTCGATTCCTCCATAACTCAAGAAGCGAATATCAAGATTGCCTGTATATAAATGAACAAAAAATTGAAAAAATATGCCAGAACAGCAAATTAAATGGTATTGAAGATATCTTGAAGGCGCAGAAAGAGGGTCGCGGAGTTGTTCTGTTATCATGTCACTTTGACAGTTTCATTATGGGCATGGTGTTGTTGGGGAAGAAAGGTGTCAATGTAAATGTTCTGACATCATCTCTTGTAGAAGATAAAAGAATCCATCCAGATGTAATTAATTTTTTCACCAGCAAATATCGCTTGATGGAAAAATACATTGGAGGCAAGATGGTCCATTATGAAACTGGACTGGATTTTTATTATCAAGCGCTGGATCGTGGTGAATCTCTTGTTATCATGGCGGATGTTCAAGGAGGGAAGTCAGACATTTATATTCCATTCCTTGAACGTAATTTACGAATGCCAATTGGTGCTTGGCACATGGCAAAAAAGACCAATAGTCTTATCGGGGCTTATATGTGTATATATGTGTCTCCCGGAGTATATCAAATCAACTTTTTTCCACTTAGAGAGATAGATGCGGAAAGCCCTGTGAATACTCTGCTCCCAATATACGCATTCCTTGAAGGATGGATTCGAAAAATGCCCGGAAGATGGCTGGCTGCCGAGCATTTGATGAATTATGGTCTATATGGGTTTGATTGAATTAATACTTGATACGAGTACTCAAGAAATTTGGTTCGGAAAAAAGGCTGAAGATTCGAACGATTGTAAATCGATATGTCACCATGGCCGGGGATCTGTCTGACTCTTTTTTTGAAGGATTTGCCATGGAAGTAGTGTATATCGTTTTGCCGCCGACGTTGAAAGAACGATCTATTCCGTTCAATGCGGAATTCTGTCAGTCATTTATGAGGGATCAGCTCAGGTCCGTCAAAACGTTTTTTCCCATTGTGGACATCGATCAGATGGATGTCCATCAGAAGTGCCAGGTTACATGCGGTGACATTATTGACTGGATGCCGGATGTCGATCAGATTATCATCATACGTTCCGGAGTGATGATGATGCTGTCATCCCTGGAGCGTCTCAGCAGAGCAAGCAGAAACCATGTACATGGTATTGCCGGCCCATTGATGGTGAATGTTACTCCGGATCAGATTTCATCCCTTCCATTTTCCTATACGGATGTTGAGACATTTCAGGAACTGACGGAATGGATGTTGCAAAACAGGGCAGAATCCATTCGAAATGTGTCATCATTATCTGATGAAGTCTTTTGCTGTTCATCCTCTTTTATTGCGCAATTCCCAGAAAATCTTCCCATCGTCGACCTCAGTGGTCATGAAATTTGGCGCCAATCAACCAAGATGGTGGTAGAAAGCAGTATTGCCCATTCATTTTCGAATTATTATCAACACCCACGGCTGGATCTAATTGAATTAATCCCTGATAAAGTTCGATCCGTACTGGATATCGGGTGTGCGGAAGGGGCAATCGGGCGATATCTGAAACATGTTAAACCCTACATAAAGTTTGTGGGTATCGAACCTGACCCGATTGCAGGTCATGAGGCCCAAAAAGCCTATGATCAGGTTTACATTCAGCCGATTGAAAACTTGTCTTTGATGGAGCAGTTTGATTGTATTATATTTGGAGACGTTCTGGAACATTTGATTGATCCCATGGCTGCGATTAAGGCATGTCATTGCTTGCTGCATGATGGAGGCGTTCTGGTCGGCAGTGTCCCCAACATAGGACATTGGTCAGTGATCAGAGGATTGGTGAACGGACAATTTCAATATGTACCCGCGGGGATTTTATGCTGGGGTCATCTAAGATTTTTCACTGAACACAGCCTGCGAAAGATGTTAATCGAAGCTGGGTACTATATTGATTATCTGGGATATAACCAATCCATGATATCACCTGAAGGATGTCAATTTATCAAAAGGCTTGAAATGGGTGGTTGTGAGAAAGCCGTATCCCTGTCTGCTGAACAATTCTTGTTCAGAACGATAAAAATGTCATCAACACCAATTTCCAATGGAAAACAGTTAAAGCAAGGTTGATGATACGGTGAACACGAGAAAACCATGACAAATAACATTGAGAGTACCATTAATGATTTTGGTCGGCAGTGGGAAAAATATACCGAAAACACCGGCTATTATGCTTCAACAGCTTCTCTGGTTGCCTTATTTGGGCCATTATTGTTTCCCTCAGATGTCAAAGGAAAACAGGTCGCAGACATTGGGGCTGGAACAGGACGTTACTGCCGAATATTGAACGAATTGGGGGCAAGAGAAATACTGGCGGTTGAGCCATCTTCAGCTTTTGACATATTGAAGAAAAACACTACTACGTGCCAAGGCATCCAATATCTTCAAGCCACAGCAGAGCAGATTCCTTCAAATGTATTCGACATGATTTTTTGTATTGGGGTTCTTCAGTTTATTAAGGACCCGATGCCTGCACTAAGAGCAATGGGACAGGCATTAAATACTAAAGGGAAACTTTTTTTATGGGTATATGGCGAAGAAAATAACCGGCTGTACTTATCTTTCGTGAGACCGATGCGAAAGATTACTTCCAGAATGTCGCATGAATTGCTTGACAAGCTGGCCAGTTTCTTGGTTTTTCCAGCCAGTTTTTATGCGTATCTTTGTTGCTTTCTTCGGCTTCCCATGGCTGCGTATATGCGCCGATATTTTTCAAAACTGAATTTTTATAGTCGCAAGTTGGTTGTTTATGATCAATTGAATCCGAAATATGCCAGGTATTATCGAAAAGAAGAACTGGAAATGCTTCTGAAACGCAGTGGATTTTTTGATGTGCAACTGTATCATCATCTGGGGTATAACTGGAGCGTCACAGCACGCTACAATGGCTATGAACTGTGGTGATATACTGCGAACTGGCATAATCTGCGCTTTTCATAAACTCCCTCTCCCAGCGG
>JBAXVB010000206.1:0-6798 GCA_037129415.1 Deltaproteobacteria bacterium | reverse complement strand
CAATTGCTTCCAGGAGGTTACTCTTTCCTGAACCATTTCCGCCGATAAAGACATTCACTTGCCCTATGTCAATGGTCAATGATTCTAAGGATTTGAATGATTCTATTTTAATGGTGCCTATCATTTTGCGTCCTCCGGAAACTTGCCTTCATGCATACAAATCTGAATAAAGTTCTGACGATTCTGGGAATGGGCTGGTTTTAGCGAATGAAAAGGCTTCTTCTATTTCAGTTTCAATTTTTACCTTCATCTGATTCGTTTGTTGTTCCGTGAGACTCCCACTTTCTTTAAGCTGTCTGTCGAAATTCTCAATGGGGCAGCGTTTTCGCCAAGCCAAATATTCCTCTTCGGTTCTATAGCCGATATTATTGTCGAAATTGGGGCCGCAGTGTTCACGCCAGCGATAGGTGTCGAATTCCAGATAGGCGGGTCCATTTCCTGTCTGCATGTGGGAAACCGCCTTTTTCGTGATTTCATAAATATCCAGGATATTGTTACCGTCTCCCCTGTCGGCGTATATGCCATAGGCCCTTGCCAGGGCAAGATTGTCTCTTTCTGCGGGTTGTCGAACGGAAAGATGAGAATAAACGGAAAAGAAGTTGTTTTCGCAGACAAACAGGATGGGCAGTTTTTTCAGGGCCGCGAAATTCAAGCTTTCTGTAAATACCCCTTCCTCTGTAGAGGCATCACCGATAAAGACTGCCGATATCTGCTGCGTACCTTTGAAGGTGATTCCAAAGGCAACGCCAGTGGCAATCGGGATGATGCTCCCCACGATTGGTGTCGATCCCAAGAAACCGGCATCTAAATCTATTAAGTGTTGTGACCCACCCTTACCCTTTGAGCAGCCTGTGGCTTTGCCGTATATCTCTGAAATCATGGTTTTCAGATTTCCGCCTTTAGCCAGATAATGTCCATGAGCCCGGTGAGTACTCATAACATAGTCTTCATTTCTGAGGTTTGCGCAAACACCAACGGCAATTGCTTCTTGACCAATGCATAAGTGCACCGGACATCGCATTTCCTGCTCATGATAGCGCTCAGCAATGGTCTCCTCGATCAGACGAATACGAAGCATATCAAAAAACAATTTCTTCTTTAAAATTGGATTCATTCTTATTCCTTATCAAATATGTCAGCCGGCAGATCGAACTTGTCAATAATATCATTCAGAGCATATGATAAGATCATGGTCTTTTTGCCATGGGCTGTCACAGGGTATGATCTTTTTGTCTGCGGGTCAAAGACCTTTGGGTGGCGCCCCTTTCCTGTGACATAGGTGATCCCATATTTCCGGAGTATTTTGATAACTTTTCTTAATTCCAGGGCATTAAGCATAATGAATTTCCGGCTTCACTTCTTTAATGCTATTAAATGTTAATACCTTTAATGATTTGTTTATTGATCGCTTCAAGCTTCCCAAAGCAGATTTTGCTTCAATTTCATTGAACATTCGCCAGTATTTATTTTGCGCCGGATCATATACCACATCCATTGCGTTTTCTTCAATGGCGGTTAATAGATACTCTTTGATTGCTTCGCCAAGAGACTGGATTGCTTCTTTTTCATTCTCTCCATGAGAGGAAACTGTAAAATCAAGGCACCTGGCAACAACTATTTCTTCCTCCTGAGTTAACAAGACGTGAAGATTGGGAGATTTCCAAATATCGCCTAAACTAACCTGAATTCTCTTTGCGCTTAAACCTTTCATAGCCCCCCATTATGGATGAAGATAGTCTATTCTATCAAATTTACTTTAAGTTATTCAAAGTAGTTAGTCTGCATCATGGTTCTGATGTTGTAGCATCCGTCTTCGTCTTTCAATCTGCCCGCATTGAAAGCTTCAATGATTTCCTGAATGGCATCATTAACCGTGTGTTTTTGTTTGAAGCCGGTTGACAACAGCTTATCAGCATTGATCCGGTATGAGCGCGGGTCATTGGATGCAGATACAATGATTTCCGCTGGGACATGTTCAGTTACCCGTTTGGCGATATCGAGAATGGAGATGTTTTCAAATCCTGCATTATAGATGCCCGGCGCTTGCTCACGAAGGTTCAGAAAATGGATAAACACATCAGTAATATCCTGGATATGGATGTTGGGGCGGGTCTGGTCGCCGCCGAAAACAGTGATGCGGCCGTTGGCAAGAGCCTGCATGGTAAGCATGTTCACGGAAAGATCGAGGCGCATACGGGGCGAGTATCCGCAAACGGTGGCCGGGCGGATGCATTGAACGGTTATCTGATCCTTGTAGCTCAGAAGAACACGCTCGCTGATCATTTTTGTCTTGTTATAGTCGGAGATGGGGACCAAAGAAAGTTCTTCGGTGACATTCGCTTCTTCTTTCACACCATAAACGCTGCCTGAACTGGGAAGAATGAACTGTTTGACTTTGTGTGCGATGGCCTTTTCCACAAGGCTCATTGTGGCCAGTACATTTACTTCCCAAGATAACTTGGCATTGAGTTCCCCGCAGGGGTCGTTGGCGATGTTGGCCAGGTGGGTGATGGCATCCATGCCTTCCATGGGCACAGTGTCCACGTCTCTGATGTCACCCTGAATGACACGGAGGTTTTCATGATCGGCAAGATGCCTGCCAAACCACATGACATCGAAAACTGTAACCCGGTACCCTAGGTTTAACAGTTTTGGTGTCAAGACCGATCCGATGTATCCGCAACCGCCAGTTACAAGAATGTGCATAAAATCTCCTTACGGTTTATGAATATAGTCAAATGGCTGTTTTTTGATGTCTTCAAGATTATCGCAAATCCAGCAGATCGTCTCTTCGATTCCCTGCTCAAGAGTTATCTGAGCCTGCCAGTCCAGTTTTTCTCTGGCATTGGCGCTATCCAGAAGGTAGGCGGCATCCTTGCCAAGACGTTCCCCCACAACTTCGACATGATCGGCAAAAGACAAGCCGAGTTGGGCGGCAATCATTTCTACAATCGCTCGTATGGAAATGCTTTTTGACGTTGCAAAATGGTAGATTTCGCCGGGAGCCGCCTGGCGGGCCACTCTGAGCGTTCCGTCGGCAACGTCACGAATATGGATGAATGATCTAACAGAATGACCACCGCCATGCAACTGCAATTTTCTGCCGATGAGAAAGAAAAGAATGGTCCGGGGGATGATCCGGTAAAGCTGCTGCCCTGCTCCATAGACATTGGCGGCGCGGGTAAAGACAACGGGGAAATCGTAAGCTTTTAAGAAGCTCATCAGGCTCATGTCCGTGGCAGCCCGGGATACGGCATACGGCGTGCTGGGATGATAGTTGGTGTTTTCCTTCACCACCCCTGCGCATGTTCCATAGACTTCCGGTGTGGATATATGAACATATTTTCTTAGATAGGCTCGTTTTCGCAACTCATCATGAAGCTTTATGGTAGCGACAGTATTGGTTTGAAACCAGTGTTCCGGATGCTGCCAGCTTTCAGCGACCATGCCTTGGACGGCAAAGTTGACGATGTAATCAGGCTCAAACTCATCTGAAATTTTCGTGATGTCCGGCATATCTTGATTTAGATCCATCTGATAAAATCGAAATGATGGATTTTGCCTCTTTTTATAAGGCAAAAAGACGGGATGTGGTTCCTGGGAACGACTAATACCAATGACATCCGCCCCCTGTTCCAGGGCGTAATCAACAAAATGTGCCCCTGAAAAAGAATTGTTCCCGATGACAATTATTTTTTCCATCTACGAATTGGTCCTTTCGTATTTCCCGATTTCATTTAGATTTGATGACCAGTTCACGATTGCCCAATGATCTTAGACGTAATATTGTTTTCCTTATTTGCTATCTTAGGAAATTCCTGACATGCCAGTTCATAACTCTCTATTGTGCCAACATCCCTGTGATAAACATTGTTATGAAATGTATTAATGCGGCCAATAAAATTTGGAATAACGTCGGTGCTAAAATCGATAGACTCCTTGTTCAGGCCTTCAAGATAATTGAATATGGATGGAGCCACGATATAGACGGCGCCATTGGCCATGTCGCTGGGCGGGTTGGTCACTTTTTCATGAAATGCCTGGACGCAGCCATTTTCATCGGTTTCAATGATGCCACAGGTATGGGGTGTAGGCGTTTTGAAGGTCATCATGGTGATTTCGCAACCTGCAGGGCGGTTTAGGTGGTGATTAATGAATGATTGCACATCAAAAATCGAGAGATTGTCGGCGTGGACGAGCATTAACGGCTCATTGTCAAAGAAACTCCGATTTTTCAGAAGGGTCCCCCCAGTGCCTAACAATTTCTCTTCATAGACAGTGGTAACGAATTCGCAGTATGGGCTATTAAGAATAAAATTTGCAACGTTATCCGCATGGTGATGGAGATTCACTAAAAGAGGAGAAACGCCCCCATTTACAAGCAAGGTGATCCAATAATCTAAAAGGGGCCTGCCTTCAATATCAATCAGACATTTGGGAATAGTATCTGTCAGAGGCCGTAGTCGTGTCCCCAAGCCGGCTGCAAGGAGTAAGGCTCTCATTTTACCAGGTTCCTCCCATTTATTTCCATTTTCAGATCTCTGGGGGTCAGCGGGATATTTCCCATGCTTCCCACCTGGCGGGCAGCAGCCAGCGAACCTATATATGAACTTTTCCAGATATCGGCACCGACAGCCATTGACATGGAGGTGCAGGTCAAAAAAGAATCGCCAGCCCCTGATACATCCTGGGGTGCGGTGTTGAATGCGGGCAATTTATCGGTTCTCCAGTCGTTTTCCTTTTCGGTTTCAGCGTGAATCAGCAATCCTTCTTCGTCCAGCGTTATAATGACATTTCTTGAGGCAGATTTTTTTCTCAATTTCTCCGCAAGAACCACCAATCCCGATTCGAAATCGTGAACGGCAAAGCGGGCCTCTCTTTCCGTGGGCGTAACCAGCCTCATCCCCCGAAAGCGCGACACATCACCAACCTGAGAAGAAGATTGACTATCTGCAACCATCATGATCCCTTTTTCTCTGCATAATTTCACAATAGGATTTACTAAAGACTGTGGAAGACATCCATAATTGAAGTCAGCAAATATAACCAAGTCAACTCCTGAGAGGACATCCATAACATCCCGATAAAATTGTTCTCGAATTTCAGCGGAAATTGCATGCTGACGCAAATGGCTTACCCGTAACAACGTCTTCTGTCTGACTCTGAATCTTTGCTTGAGCGTGGTCGGCCGGCTTTCATCAATAAACAGATGGGCATTTACGCCAAGAGATTCTAAGCGCTGTTGGACAAAATCATGGGTGTCATCCTTGCCGACCACAGAAAAAAATTGGACATCCGCCCCCAATCCCTGTGCATGGAGGGCAACGATACCGGCGCCGCCAAGGTATTTTTCCTTTGCTATCGGTGTTACAACAATTGTAGGATCTTCCTGAGACATTCCGAGGGCATCGCAGGTGATGTATTCATCAACGATGGTATCCCCAATTACGCATACTTTCAAACCTTTCATCTGGTCGACAACCTGAATTAATTCCTGAAAACTAAAATTGTGCCGCTCTATGAAATCTATGGGTTTCTTAATGGATAAAAGAGATAATTCCTTCCACTCTTTATTCATTAAATCAATGGAGGAAAAACTGATTTCACCCGAACCGAATATCAATTTGCCGCCATATTGTCCTAAAATAACTTTCTCCGGGTTCTCTCTTTCCTCATGTTCTTTCCCCTTAACCACAAAAGCAGGCCTCAATTTATCAAGAAAGTCAACGAGCGGTTCATGGAGGATTAATGAATAGTCAACACATGTAATGGACTGAATGCTCTCCAGGCGCAATTTTTCATCAATGAACGAGCCGGGAGATTTACCATCCAGAACGCCAACGATCAGGTAGTCACCACATTCTTTTGCAAACCGCAACAGCCTCAAATGGCCGGGGTGAATGATATTGAAGTTACCAGATACAAAAACGACCCTTTTGCGGGAGGTTTCTTTCTTAATTTGTTCTAATTCTTTTGTGGAGTACACTTATCTTGTCGCCCTTGGGTATAGTGATGGGGACATCCTATAGCAATTTTGTCAAGCACTTTTTGCGTGTTTGCATGTCTGAATAGGGAAACGGTATTGCGACTATATTCCCCATGGCCTAAAATGAAAACGCGAAGTTACAAAAGAAAATGAATAAAGCGAAATATCAGCCTAACACATTTATTATCACCATAAATAAACTGCCTTACGATGTCAAATTAAAACATTCATACTGGACTGATTATAATGGCCCGGTCAAGCAGATGCCCGACATTATTAACCGTCATCCTGCTCAGTCTGTAATCATTGTTCGCTGTGATGCGTTCGATATCTTTATAAATGCTATTGTCGAGGTACTTTTCACCGCACTGGTCACAGACACCGACAGGAACATTGTGGATAACAAACAGGCGTTCGCCCCAACGCCAATCCAGTGTAATGCGTTGTTGCTGCACCTTTCCCCTGCAGAAGGAACATCTTGTTACCATGTCAAACCCACAAGCCTTCCAGCGTGATCAATTAGCATATTGCGGTTTAGTTACGCCTGCCCCTGTTTACCCAATACCAGTTGCCGGATTTCCTTGATACTGCCGACCGCCCGGATAGCGTCCTTTATCATGATCAGCCGATCCGGGTCATGAAGGCTGCGGATTAATGGCATCAGCAATAACGCAGCATCATCACCGAATTTCAGGCTCAAACCCAGCTCAATGGCTTCAATCCGGCCTTGGGTAATCCCTTCAGTTTCTCCTGCATTCCACCCACGCTTATAGCCAATGCGTTCCACACTGCTGATATATGGCATTTTTCCT
>JBAXVB010000205.1:0-6949 GCA_037129415.1 Deltaproteobacteria bacterium | reverse complement strand
GGAACGGTAATGATAAAATGCGACAAATTGGGAAATCCCTCGGATAGACGATTCAGAAAAGCGGCGGGATCAGGAACGTGTTCAATGACATCAAGCAGCAATATCGTGTTATAGCGCATTCTCTCCTTGAGCGACAGATCCCAGGCGTTTACTCCCACGCGGACACAATCACGGACAGAAAACACTGGCTTGGCCTCCGCAAGTTCGACACCGGCACAATCTATCCCCTTGTCTCGCAAATATTTGACGACAATGCCTCGTCCACATCCTACATCCAGTACCACGGCCCCGACGAGTTTTTTGATTACACTTGTTACAATTCTGTTTCGCGCCAGAATCCACCAGTGGTTCTCTATGCCGTCCGGATAGGCCAGGTCGTATTGATCATCGGAAAATTCAGTCGCCATATAACAAATCCACCCTGAATTCTGACGTTATTGTCGCAATCCCGATACCCTTGTCTGTCTCTGCTTGGCCCATAATTTATTCCTTTCCTTTTGTCAAATATTATTCAGTATGTGGAGATAGCACGCATCACGCTTCAGAAAAGCGACGGATCAGGAATATGTCAACTCATGTATTGACGACTATTTTCAAATTTTATATATTATAGTTCATGGATAAACTTTTTTAAGGGTGAATATACATGCAAAAAATAATGATTTCCATGCCGGATGACTTGGCGGAAAAATTAAGATGGGCGTTTCCAGCCCAGCAGCGCAGTGAAATTATAGCCGGAATTTTATCTGCCGAAATTGCCAGAAGAGATCAGGAATTACATAAAATTGCCCGCATGGTAGAGTCTGACGATGTTTTAAATAACGAAATGGCGGAATGGGAGGAAGCTACGATTGAAGATGGAATCCAGCCTGAATCGTGGTAGCATCTGGTGGGTAAACCTTGATCCTACGCAGGGATCTGAACTTAGAAAGCGCAGGCCCTGCGTTATCATCGGGGCAACACCTGTCAATATCGCAAGGCGAACTGTTGTCATTATTCCTTTATCCACCGTCGCACACCAGGAAAACCCCCCTGTTACAGTTGCTGTTCAATGCCTGGACAGACAGGCTATTGCCATAATTGATCAGATAAGGGCTGTTGACAAGACCAGGCTGGTCGAATTCATCGGCAGACTTCAGTCTGAAGATATGGATTCCATCAGTGCCGCATTGAAACAGATATTGGTGTTGTAGCCATTTAAAAAAGGGTAATCACCGAAAGCGCAAAGGGGCAAGGCCAATTAAGCGTTGGACTGCCAATGAAAATCACGCAGATCCACTGAGATACCGTCAACAAATGGGTTACACGAAATACTGAGTCTTCTGCGTCACCGTTGATTTGATGGTATTCAGGGTATCCTGAAGCGCCGAAATGACATTTTCCCGAATATCCCCTGCCACTACAATATACATCACATCTTCTCCCACCTTAAGGTCCATATCGCCATTGATGTGAACCAGGATTTCAACAATGCCGGCGCGACTTTTGTGCGCCTCAACAACCTGACGCAGTTTTTCCTGGTCAACGACGATGCGAAGTCCAGACACCTGCCTGCCGTCCCGTGAGGTGGCGCGCACCACCCCATTATGGCAAAGGATCATCCCGACCCTGGGATAATCCGGATGCTTTTTGACGATTTCAATCAACTGGGTTAGGCTCATAATGACTCCTTTTCCAAAGACTCTACACGCAGCAGGTCTTCGGGAGTATTGATATTGATAAACGAAATAAGATCGGGATCTGTTTTCCGCAACCTCGCTTCAGAAATTCTATTGATCCGTGATTTATGAAATACCTTCTGTATCTTAAGTTTTTCCTGCCGGATATGCGATTCGATGTTATTCAGGCAGGATTTGGAATAAACAGCGCAAAGCGGCTCAAGCCCGTTGGCGGTTTCCGGCATTACTGCATCTGCTCCGGGTCTGGCCTGTGAAATCAATAAATGGACCAGTTCCTGCTTCAAAAACGGAGCATCGCATGCACTGACAAACGCAAATGGTCGGGAGGTGTAAAACAGTCCGGCGTGAATGCCGGTTAAAGAGCTGCGAATCGGAAACAGGTCTGTTACCATCAGCATGTTCCAGTCCAGGTACGCATGAGGGGTATTGGTAACCAGAATGATTTCGCTGAAAATTTCTGAATACACCGCATGGATACGATCCAGAATCCGCCTTCCATTCACCTCAATCATGGCCTTGTCTCTGCCGTTAAGCCGCTTGCTCATACCGCCGGCGAGAATAACGCCCGAACATTTTTCGCTGACTGGTTTCATGGATTTTTGCTCTGCCAAAAGTATGGAGATTAAGGTTGATTACAGTTCCGCCCTGATTGGCGGATTGTGCATGATTTCTCAAAAAAATGCAAATGGTTCTCTTTGATGTCGCAGGGGCCAATTAATATGCTTTTTGATCCAATATAAATGCAACCAGGGTTTAAGTGGTCTATTGCCATTATAGATTTCCTGTAATAAAGTATCATCAAAATATAAAAGGAGATGAACATTTATGGCTGATCACAACTGCAAGAATTGTTCTTTCAGAGCAAAATACGACAACAATCCCAAATCGTTTTTGGGGCGGTTATGGAGATGGCATATCGGATGGTGTCCCGGATGGAAGGCGTATAAAAAATCACTTACGGGTAGCGAAAGAACTGAATTGATTGAAAGGTACAATCTTTAAACGCTCATGGCATCGTCCATGCCGCCCCCATGAATGAAAACTTTCGTGTGTTTCGTGGTTTAAAAGTATTTTCATGGTAAATCAACGACCCGCCAGATGAACTCTGGTGGAATTATGGAGGAATTATGTTGGAAAAAGGGGCTTTAACCGGAATCACCGTTCTGGATCTCTCAAGACTTCTGCCAGGACCTTTCGGTTCGATGATTCTGGCGGATCACGGCGCACGGGTGATTTCCATAGAAGACAAGCGTTTTATCGCAGATGGTTTTTTTATCACAACTGCAAACCGAAACAAGGAACACCTTTCCCTGAATTTAAAGACTCCCGAGGGAAAGGAGATTTTCTTTCGACTGATAAAAAATGCAGATATCGTGATAGAAGGATTCCGTCCGGGTGTCGTACAGCGACTGGGCGTTGATTATGATACGGTTTGCAATGTCAACCCGGGCATCATTTACTGCTCCATAACCGGCTATGGGCAGACAGGCCCTTATGTGAATCGGGCCGGCCACGATATCAATTATCTGAGCACTTCGGGAATCCTTGATTTAATCGGTGATCTGGATTCTCCTCCCGCCATTCCAGGCGTTCAAGTGGCGGACATTGCCGGCGGCGGAATGAATGCCGTTATCGGCATTCTTCTTGCGCTCGTTGCCAGAAATCAGACTGGCAAGGGCCAGTATATCGATATTTCCATGACTGATGGCATGCTGGGGTTTCTTTCCATCCCGCTTTTCTTTCAGCAACTGACCAGCCAGAATCCCAAGCGCTCGGATTCCATGCTGTCTCACCGATATGCCTGTTACAATACCTACGAAACCGCGGACGGCCGATTTCTATCCATTGGCGCCGTTGAACATCGCTTCTGGAAAATGCTTTGCGATCATCTTGAACTTCCAGAATATATCTCCCTCCAGTGTGACGACAGCAGGCGAATGGAAATTATCGACACCCTGCGTGCTGTTTTTCGCAAGAAAACTATTGACCAATGGAGCAACGAGCTTGGGGATATGGATATCTGCTGGAGCAAGGTTCAGAACCTTGAAGAAGTGCTGCAGGACCCCATGTTCAGGGAAAGGGAGATGGTCGTTGACCTTGAGGGGAAGGACGGGAAAACCACGCCGGTTTTTGGCGTTCCAGTCAAGCTGAGCCAAACACCGGGCAAGGTGCGCACCCCTGCCGTTGGTTTTGGAGAAAGCACGGTTTCCATTTTGCGGGAAATCGGATATGCCGAAGATGATATTGCCGTGTTTCAAAAAAACGGAATCGTTTAAAAACGGGAGGTTTTTGCAAGATGACCGACAAGGCGATAATGGACAGGCTGGAAATTTGGCGTGGAGACATTACCCGGCTGAAGGTTGATGCCATAGTCAATGCCGCCAACAGTTCGCTTCTGGGTGGCGGCGGTGTTGACGGCGCCATTCACCGCGCAGCCGGAAAAGAGCTTCTGGCCAAATGCCAGGCAATTGGCGGATGCCCGGTCGGAGAGGCCAGGATTACTCTCGGATATCACCTGCCGGCGCGATATGTCATTCACACGGTCGGGCCGGTTTACAAGGGGACGGTACAGGATGCTATGCTTCTTGCCCAATGCTACGAAAACAGCCTGAGACTGGCGGCGCAATACCATCTTTCAAGTATCGCCTTTCCGGCCATCAGTTGCGGAGCCTATGGGTATCCCATCGAAAAAGCCGGTAAGATTGCGATTAATACTTGCATTAAGGCCATGAATGGCTTGCCCGATATTCAAAGAATCATTTTCGTCCTGTTTTCCGACAAGAACCGTGCCATTTATCAAAGCAGCCTGGAACTGGTTCTAACGGATTTTATGGCTGTTCCAGTTCTCTAAATCAAGTATAACTCACTAATTTACTCCGAGCTGATACTTTTTTACCGCTGCAAGATGTTCGTCCCAAGTTCTTGAAAACTGATGGGTTTTATCCTGGCGGGATACAAAAAACAGAAATTCGCTTTGGGCGGGATAAACAGCGGCCATAAGCGACTTGGCTCCCGGACTGGCGATCGGCCCCGGTGGCAGCCCCTGTTGGGTATAGGTATTGTAGGGGGTAGGTGTTGTCAGATGCCGGCGGGTGATGTTTCCATCAAAATGGTCAAGACCGTAAATCACAGTGGGGTCGCTTTCCAGACGCATGCGGCATTTTAACCGGTTGTGGAATACAGATGAAACGATGGGCCGCTCGCTGTCGGAGCCGGTTTCCTTTTCAATGATGGAAGCCAGCGTCACAGCCTGGTGAATCGAAAGCCCCGACTTTTCCGCCTGCTGTTCCATCTCGGGTGTAAATACCTGCCGAAATCGCTGAATCATGGTGGATAGAATTTTCTCGGTGCTTACGCCTTTCGGGAAATAATACGTATCCGGAAAAAGATAGCCTTCAGCAGTATCTGTTTCAATTTTCCAGCCATGACATAATTGAGGGTCCCGTGCTGCGCTCAACAACAGGGATTCAGAGACCAGTCCCGCGTTGGCGAATACCGCAGCAATTTCTTTCAGATTATACCCTTCAGGAATGGTGACTTTGTGTAAAAATATCTTCCCGCCGACCATCTTTTCCAGAATCTGCCTTGGCGTCATGGCGCCGGATAACAGATATTCTCCTGCCTGAACCCGCCGGTCATAGCCGAAACCACGCGCATAGAGATAAAAACTGAACGGCGCCAAGATGATTTCCGAATGGAAAAGCATATCTGCGGTTGTTTTCAACTGCTGGCGGGGCAGTACAGTTATCAGCGATTCCCGGCCATGCTTGCTGGCGGCCATACTTGCATATTCCATTACATCGCATGTTGCCCAGATGCCAAGAATTGAGAGGATCAGCACCAAAAGAGCCGAAATGGCGACAATAAATCTTTTAATAGCTTATCCCCCCAATACATTCACTTGAACTCTGGATGATGCCAGCACTTTTTTCTTAATCCACTTTGGCAAATGCCTTCGCTTTTGCCTTGCAGACAGGGCAGGAATCGGGAGGCTCGTTTTCACAGGTATATCCGCATACTGAACAGACATAATAATCCGCCATCTCCTGATTGCTCAAGGTATCGAGAGCCTTCTGGTAAAGGGCGGCATGAATTTTTTCCACTTCATTGGCGTATGTAAAAGTTCGGACTGCAGCCTTGTCGCCTTCTGCTTCGGCGGTTTTGATCATTTCGGGATACATTGAACTAAACTCATGGGTTTCACCTGCTATGGCTTCTTTCAGATTTTCAGCCGTACTCCTGACACCGCCCAGTGTTTTAAGGTGAGTGTGGGCATGAACGGTTTCAGCCTCGGCCGCAGCCCTGAAAAGTCTGGCTGCACGGGGATAACCTTCTTTTTCTGCCTGTTTTGCGAACGCAAGGTATTTCCTGTTGGCCTGGGATTCACCGGCAAAGGCTTCCATCAGGTTTTTTTCTGTCTGACTCATAGTCATCTCCTTTAGTTGTAGTTGTTTGCGTAATCAATTATTGTTGTGGATTTTTCTGGCATTCTGGACATATTCCAAAGAAATCGAGCCGATGGGAAATAATTTTATAGCCCGTCTCTTCAGCAAGCTCCCAAGATAAAGCATCAAGCGCGGAAATATCAGGATCTTTAATAGATTTGCACTTCACGCATATAATATGCGGATGGGGGTGGGGATTTTTTCCGTCGTACCGGTTGTTTTCATCCCCGAAACCTATTTCCATGACCTCTCCCAGCTCTTTCAGCAATGAGATCGTCTTATAAACAGTGGCCAGGCTCGTTGTGGAAAATCGCCTTGTTACTTCGCGATGAATATGTTCCACTCCGGGATGCTCACAGCTATTTGCCAGTATCTCGACAATGGCGACCCGCTGGGGAGTGAGCCTGAAGCTTTTTTCCTTCAACATATCAATCATCTGATCAAGTCTGGATACGCATGTATTCATTATACTCCCATAATACCCCGCTTGAATCAATTCATCAATTCTTTTTGAAGCCAATCTTTCACGGCGCCCTCAACGGCATATACGCCTTTGTTGAATGCCACTGATTTTTGAAAAATCGCCTTAATCATGTCGGGGAGTTCGAATTCCGCCAGCTCAACCGCTTCTTCCGAGTTTCTGCGGATCAGATAGACGACAGGGGTTTTACCCCAGTTGTTAACTACAAAATAATGACTGATATCATTTTTTGAACGGATGAGATTGATCCCATGCGCCCAGTTATTTCCCCATTCAAGGTATAAAACAACCGCCTCTTCGGGCGTCATCTGCCAGTCGATAGCGTTCATCAGTTTTAAATCCTT
>JBAXVB010000204.1:0-6950 GCA_037129415.1 Deltaproteobacteria bacterium | reverse complement strand
CATCATAATGCCGATATCCTGGCATTTCGACATTTCAAATAATTCCACAAAGGAGGTCCTTATGTCCGTCAAAGCGCTTATCGTGGGTGTCAACAAGTACAAACTCCCCGGCTCAGACCTTCAGGGCTGCGTCAACGATGCCACCAATGTCCGGGACATTTATGGCTTTACCACCAACGATATCCGGGTACTGGTGGATGCCAGGGCTACGAAATCCGCGATTATGGATCGCCTGAACTGGCTGGTTAAAGATGCCAAGGCAGGAGATAAGCTCCTGTTTCATTTCTCGGGTCACGGCTCCCAGATTCGGGATCGGGACGGCGATGAACTGAAGGATCAACTGGATGAGATTATATGCCCGCACGACATGGACTGGGACGGAACCTACATCGTGGACGATGATCTCAACGCCGTTTTCTCAAAGCTGCCTGCCGGCGTTCACCTGGAAGTGCTGCTGGATTCCTGCCATTCCGGGACCGGTACCCGCGAGGCTGCCGCCCTGGCTTGCCTGCCGACGGAATATGCCATCAAACAGCGGTTTCTGATCCCTCCGGTTGATATTCTCTGCCGTCAGGCGGATGAAGACGATCTGAAACTTCAAAAGATCGGCAGAGCGGACAATCCCCAGACCCATGTTCTTTTCTCTGGCTGCAAAGACACCCAGACATCCGCCGATGCCTACATCAGTGGCACCTATAACGGCGCCTTCACCTATTATTTCTGCAAAACACTCCGGGATGTTCAGGGTGCCATCACTCGCGCTGAGCTTCTCAAACTCATGCGCGCCTCCTTGAAGCACGAAGGCTACGACCAGATTCCCCAGTTGGAATGCCCGGCGGCGGCGAAGAAGAAAAAGCTTCTGGAATGAAGATCATCGTCAGTCCTTTTATCTACTGAGACTCAAAAAGCATCAGCTCTTCCGGGAATTGCTGTTACACAAAGTTGGGGTGAGGGTTCAAAAACGCAAGATTATGCCCGTTCGCAGTATATACCTTATGGCTTGGCAGACTGTCCAGTTTTCGGGGGTAACTGTAGGATGTTGTTGCTTTGGCAATATTGAAAAGTGACTGGTATGAAAAGAGACCGGAAATCGAAAAGTAATTGAGAAACAAAGGGATTATCTGATGGGAGGGCAGAAACATGCAAAAACAAATGATTTGGCTTTCTTATGATCTTGGTGTAGATGGCGATTATGAAAATCTATATGCTTGGCTTGACCACAAAGAAGCCAAAGAGTGCGGCGACAATGTGGCCGCATTCAAATACGACGATTTGAATGATTTTGAAGAGAAAATTAAAAGCGATATAGAACAACATATATCATTAAGAAAAAATGATCGCATTTACATCATTTTTCGGGATAATAACCAGAAAATGAAAGGAAAATTTATTTTTGGCGGAAGAAAAAAAGCGCCTTGGTCAGGTTATGCAGTAGAAAAGAATGGCAGCATAGAAGACTACCTGTGATATGAAAGTCTTAATTGATACCGGGTTCCTATATGGTTACTGCGACGCAAGAGATCAGCATCATGATCGCGCCCTTGAGCTTTTTGAGCAAATCAAGTATTTCAACCTTTATTTAGCTTGGCCGGTAACTTATGAAACGTTAAGAACGAGATGTGTACGGAACAAATTATCGGTTGGAATATTTGAAAAATTTCTCAGAGACACGCACATTGAATATATTGATGATTCGATATACAGACAGGCAGTCTTAAACCAAACAATAAAAAGTGCGGTTAGAGGCAGACCGATCAGTATGGTGGATATGGTCTTGCGTTTCATTCTCGAACAATTACCGCGAATTGATGCATTAGTAACATTCAATATAGGTGATTTTCAAGATGTATGTCGAAAAAGAAACATTAAAATAATCATGTAGGCCTTTTTTATTATGACCATTCAAAAACTATTTCAATCAATGCTCGTACTCATGGCTCCCAGATTCGGGATCGGGACGGCGATGAACTGAAGGATCAACTGGATGAGATCATCTGCCCGCACGACATGGACTGGGACGGAACCTACATCGTGGATGATGATCTCAATGCCGTTTTCTCAAAGCTGCCTGCCGGCGTTCGCCTGGAAGTGCTTCTGGATTCCTGCCATTCCGGGACCGGTACCCGCGAGGCCGCAGCCATGGCTTGCCTGCCGCGGGAATATGCCATCAAACAACGGTTTCTGATCCCTCCCGTTGATATTCTCTGCGTCAGGCGGATGAAGACGATCTGAAACTTCAAAAGATCGGCAGAGCGGACAATCCTCAGACCCATGTTCTTTTCTCCGGCTGCAAAGACAACCAGACATCCGCCGATGCCTACATCAGCGGCGCTTACAACGGCGCCTTCACCTATTATTTCTGCAAAACCCTCCGGGATGTTCAGGGCGCCATCACTCGCGCCGAGCTTCTCAAACGTATGCGCGCCTCCTTGAAGCACGAAGGCTACGACCAGATTCCCCAGTTGGAATGCCCGGCGGCGGCGAAGAAGAAAAAGCTTCTGGAATGAAGATCATCGTCAGTCCTTTTATCTACTGAGACTCAAAAAGCATCAGCTCTTCCGGGAATTGCTGTTACACAAAGTTGGGGTGAGGGTTCAAAAACGCAAGATTATGCCCGTTCGTAGTATATACTTTATAGCTTGGCAGACTGTCCAGTTTTCGGGGGTAACTATAGTTCATCTGCGTCCATCTGTGTTCCAATCACAATGATTATAAGGAAGTATTATGAATACGACTCAAATGGAGGCTACTGCCAAGTTTCTGAGCAGGTTATCTGATCTTTATTCAAATATCAACAACTGGGTTCAGCCCCAATATCTTCGGGTTGTTCGTTCCAACATGAAGCTCAATGAAGAAGCCTACGGTAAGTATGATGTGGAAAAGCTTTCCATTATTGATGCTAATGGCAAAAGGATTGGCGAATTGTTGCCTGTGGGCGCTTCGGTCATTGGGGCAGAAGGTCGCGTTGATTTGATCGGGGATGTTGATCAGGAAATACTGGTTTACCTTGACAATGGCGGACCACACTTTACCACGGAAATTGAAGCTGGGGGGCAGCAGAAAAGACGTACGACTCCACTTTATCGAGGAGTTGAAGAGGATGGCAGGTATTGGATCGAAATACGCAGGCTCAATCGCGCCCGCAGACTCGACCAGGCTTTGTTTTTGGACCTGCTGGCAGAGGTGTCCGATCATGCGTGCTGTTGAAGCCATCGAGGAAAAGGTGCCTATTCCTTTTAACGGCCGGGCACCGTCTTATAATATTGTCCGGAAATTGGGGTCCACTATAATGGAGACGGATCCACTCCAGGCATATCGGTTGTAGCATTACATGTTGGATAATCCTGATTTTGACCCAGTAATACAGGTAAGGTTTTTGAAAATGATTCTGGAGGCTGAGATAACAAAATGAACCTAAAAGAAATCTTTTTTATCGTTGAAGAAGACCCAGAGTGTGGATATACCGCACAGGCTATAGGAGAGTCGATTTTTACTGAAGGCGACACGATAGAGGCTATAAAAGAAAACATAAAAGATGCTCTGCGATGTCATTTTCAACATAATGAGATACCTATGTTTGTACGGTTACACATCGTCAGGGAAGAGCAATTTGCATATGCCTAAAATACCAAGAGATATCTCTGGACAAAAACTTGCCAGAATCCTTGAAAAGTATGCTTATGAGATAAAAAGGCAAACGGGAAGTCATCTCCGGCTGGTATCTCTTTGGAATGGAAGTGAACACAAAATTACTATTCCAAATCATGACCCGATTAAGATAGGAACCTTGAACAACATCTTACACGATATAGCCGAATATTTCTGGTTCTAACGGATTTTGTGGTTCTGCCGGTGGGTGCAATGTTTGTTATGAGATAATCCATGAATTTTCATGCTCCGGAATGACTGAAATGTCCTCGAAAGATTTTCCTGAACCGCTTTCGAGATCATTTTTCAATCCATAAACACCTGGAAATACATGACCACAAAATCCGGTAGAACCATGATCGTATCATTGAAATCAGAGATCAAAAGGTCTTGCTGGATGTCGATGTTGCAGAGATTTACGGCGTTGAAACAAAACGAATTAACGAGACCGTAAAGAATAATCCCGACAAGTTCCCATCCGGATACTTCATCGAGCTGGATAAGACAGAGTGGGATGGATTGAAGTCGAAATTTGCGACTTCAATAAAAGGTGGAAAAGTTAAGCTGCCAACTGCTTTCCCCGAAAAAGGCTTGTATATGCTGGCCACCATCCTTAAAAGCCCGCAGGCAGTTCAGGCCGCCTTGGCCATCATTGAAACATTTTCCAAAATCAGGGAACTGTCCCGCAATATCAAGACCCTTTCCGATATCACGGATAAAACCCAACAAAAAAACCTGATGCAGAAAAGCGGGGAGATTATTACTGAACTCTTGGATGACGACTTGCAAACGAGGGATACAGAGACATCCATCGAATTGAACTTCGCGGTCTTGAAGTTCAAGCACGCGATAAAGTAGAAAAAACTTCTGGAATAATGGCAGGCTCCCTCCATTTGATTCTTGACGGCAATGCGTCCCCATATTATAAGTTCGCACCATGAACAGGTATTTTGATGAAGATGACATTCGGCTCCGGTTGCTGAAGCATATCAGCGCCTCAAGCAGCCACCTTACCCAGCGGGATTTTGCCGGCTATCTGGGGCTCAGCTTGGGAAAGACGCATTACTGCCTGACCGAGCTGATAAAAAAAGGCCATATCAAGGCCACCCGGTTCAAGAATTCCCGCAACAAGGCAGCCTATGCCTATGTGCTGACCCCACAGGGAATCGATGAGAAACTGCACCTGCTGATGCAGTTTCTACGGCGCAAGGAAAAAGAATACCAACTGCTGGAGCAGGAAATCGCCCAACTCACTCAGGAGCTGGGCCCACACAACACAACCGAACCGCTGGATCGCGTCTGGAACTGTTTTATTTCTTGTAATATCAAATATTTATATCAAAATGTGTGATGTAATCCACGCTGCGGAGCTATATCTCCACCACCTGTCATCCGCTTCAACCGAATCAACTTAAAGAACAACAACCACTTTGCCGGTTTGAGCTCGGCTTCGCCCCACGTCGCGCAGACCCTGAAAGCCCCCAAAAGGAGGTTGAAAAATGAATACCTTGAAGCAGGAAGCATTGACGGCGATCACACAACTTCCGGAGACAGCAGATGTAGAATACGATTATGTACAGGCTCTATGTGATAGATAAGGTTATGAAAGGAAGGCAAGCCATTGAAAAAGGCGAGACGATATCCGCGGAAGATCTAAAGCTGGAAATCGAATCGTGGTAATCTGGGCCGACCCTGCAAAGTCCGATTTGACGGCGACTCACGACTTTATTGCATCCGACTCCAAGTATTACGCGAAAAAAGAGGTCCAGATATCATGGATAGAACAATCAAAAAACGATATGCAGCATCGCTATTTCTAATGATACTCGCCCCGGTTGTTCTCTTTCCATCACATGCCTGCGCATACATCGACCCGAATACGGGCGGGTATGTTTTTCAGATACTCTTTCCTGTACTCTCCGCAATTGCCGGATTGTTTCTGTTCTGCAGGAACTTCATTAACAGCTTTTTGTGCGGCTTTTCAGTATATTTCGCAAAAAACAGTCTTGGTGAGCTGCCGGGAAACACATGGACCCGCTTGACCAACTGGAAAACAAAAGCATATATCTGATCCGGGAGGCTTATGCTCGGTTTCATGGTTCGCTTGCCATGCTCTGGTCCATGGGCAAGGATTCAACGGCATTGCTCTGGTTGGTTCGCAAGGCATTTCTGGGCCGCATTCCATTTCCGGTTCTGCATATTGATACCGGGTACAAGTTCCCCGAGATGTATGCGTTTCGTGACCGGCTGGCAAAGGAATGGTGTTTTGAGCTTATCATCGGCAAGAATGAGATAAAACTCGGGCAACGTATGGGCCCTGGCAGCGGACTCAAGCTTGAATGCTGCAGCGAGCTTAAAACCAATGTACTCAGGGATATGATAGCATGGTCGTCAACAAGATGGATTTAGTTGGCTTTGATCAAGCCATCTACGATGGGATTGTCGCAGGGATGGCGGAGCTTCTTTCCCAGGTGGGGATTGCACAGTTTAAATGCGTGCCGGCTTCCGCGCTTCATGGCATCAACATGGTCAAAAAGAGTGCGCAAATGGCGTGGTATAGCGGACCAACCCTGCTGGAAGCACTGGATACTCTGAGATTTAAACCCTTCACCTTGCGTTCACTGCGCTTTCCGGTTCAGGATGTGTATGATTGGTTTGGTATTGACTGAGGATACTCCGGTCAAGCGGGGTGATCTGCTTGTTCCCTTGGGTGATGCCCGGCATTGCAGGGAGTTTGCCGCCAATGTATTCTGGTTTTCCGGCAGATGCTGCTCAGGAGATTCGGTGATGATCCGCTGCGTTACCCAGGAAACTTCTGCGATGCTGGTCCTTGAGAATAAGTTCGATCCGGCGGAAATCGAGAAACGGATTGACAAGCCAGACTGCATGGAAATTGGCGAAATTGCTAAAGTCAGGGTGTGTATGGAAAATGATATTGTGGTAGATCCGTTTACATCCATACCGGAGATGGGAAGACTTGCTTCGAGCTGAGGTGAAAAAATCAATCCCAAAACGCATGACTCATTATTCAAATGGTTGATAACATGTTTTACGAGGGCTTTTTTTGCACATTATTTTCCCGATATTGTTGTGGGGAAGTACACATTCATCGACAAGGAGTTTATCAGCAAGTATGAAGCGCTGAAAGAAAGCCTTAAAGATGATTTGTTCCTGATTATGGAAATAGAAGTAAGTGGCGTAGCTCAGGATGTTGTAATTCAAATTGAGCATAAGAGCAATCGTGAGGATGTCTCAGAGCGAATCTATGAATATCTTTGTTATGCATGGCTGCTGAGAAGGAA
>JBAXVB010000203.1:0-6964 GCA_037129415.1 Deltaproteobacteria bacterium | reverse complement strand
TAATTTATACGGTTTTTTTCGATTACTTTGCATAACGGTTTACTTTGCATAAGGCTCACCCATTTCACCGCTGCTGTCGAATCTGTACATGCGGCGATTTATTCTGGGATGGAAGCAACTTGGGTATGAGCGCCAATGGTCAGCGCATATCGTCAATTTTGCAGATGACTTTGTTATTTGTTGCAAAGGCCAAGCCAACAAGGCGATGGGTGCGATGCGAGACATAATGGGGCTTCTGAAACTGACGGTAAATGAAGACAAGACACACCTGTGTCGCGTACCGCAAGAGCGGTTTGATTTCTTAGGCTACACCTTCGGACGTTGCTATAGCCATGAGACTGGGCGGGCTTATATTGGCACCAGGCCCTCACGGAAGAGCATCAAGCGGATGGTGGATAGTATTAGCAAAGAAACAGACCGGTGCCGAACCTTACTGGATGCTGATTATGTCGTGGGTAGGCTGAACCGGAAGCTGGCCGGATGGGCAAATTATTTCTGCCTTGGTCCTGTTAGCCCGGCGTACAAAGCCATTAACACCCACGTCAAGCAACGGCTCCGCCGATGGTTATGCAAGAAACACAAGGTTCAGGGCAAGGGGTTTAATCGCTACCCCGATCAGTATCTTCACGAAAAGCTGAGACTGATTAATTTGCCGAAGAGAACCCATGACTTTCCGTGGGCGAAAGCATGATGTCTTGTCCGAGAGCCGGATGCGAGAAATTCGCCTGTCCGGTTCGATGAGCGGGATGTGGAAACGGAACGATGGCAAAAGGCGCAAATCGGGCACCGTCAAAACGAAACTGGCGGAAACAGAGATGCCTCACCAGAAGTCACCGCGCCACATCTCGACTCTACATTGAGTTCTTTAAAAATCAAGAATTTATTATAAATCATATCAAATCAAGTACTTATGTTTTTTAGACCCAAAAAACTTGATAATCGAGTATCAGCGTAAAAATTACTGTTGGGTGACTTGAAAAACACATAAGCTATTCCTCGATGTTCAAGTTTTTTTAAATGCTTTTAATTTCAATAGGTTAAAGTTTAATAAAAAATCATCCTTTTAGGGTTCCAAAAATTTAACTTACTGAATTTATTGATTGAGTAAAAAAAAGATAATTTAAAAGAAGCCAATATATTCAATCAAATGCAAAAAACTTGAACATCGAGTTATATAAAGTAATCGGACTCGTCCAACCAAACGAATAAGGATAGATTGTGGTTCGCTCCGCTCTCACAATCTATCCTTATTCGTTGGCCAGTGGTCTATTCAAATAACTTATCAACAGCGGTAGCATCGAACCCATTCAAGTATAGTGACGCCTTTTCAAAATCAACAAAGCGGTAATTATCACGATAATCCACCACACTTTCCGAATCGGTCCGATAATCCACCAAAACCAATGGGGTCTTCTTGAAACCAAAAATGTCTTTATCCCAGTTTGTCTGTTGGTAGTTCGTCACCAATGAATAGATGGCTTGCCTTGCATAGTGATCATGATGCGGTAGTGAATATCCAATGATTGCCATCCCGAAGTTGGTACCTCCAGCTCTGCCGAGTCCATCCCAGAATTCTTGGAGTGGGCTCGAATAAATGACCTTGTTGGTCGAGGGGGTTAGTATCCACGGGGTCGCCAAGAACAATATCTGCCGTTGATAAAGACTTTCAATATCGGCGATTCTATACATATTCAACAAAGGGTCATTTGGGATCCGTGGTCCGTCCAGAACAGGGTGTATACCCCAGTCAATATTACTGTTGAATACAGGGTGCGCGGGCAAGATTGTGGCACTTTGTCTTTTGATATCCGCTTCCAGTTCTATGTACTGGCTCTTGTCAAACCAATCTATGGAACCGTGCAATTTCAGAATGGTGATTTCATCTTTGCTCGAATCTATGATATTGGCAGTGCGTCCGCTTGATTTATAACGGTGTGGGAACAGTCTGTATGGTTTTACAATCGCATCGAGAGCTCGCTCCAAAAGAATGTCGTAGTTGAATGTGAGAACATAATCATGGGGTTGGAGGCGACGGGCAAACTCCAAATACAATTCCGGTATAGTGTTCGGGGAGGGCATGTATTTCGACAGTATTTCTCCAATCAGAGTTTTTACAACCACTTGGCCCTCGTTGCCGTCTCTACTCCATGTATCTGAACCTCTCAATCCAAGATAGTGTTCGATGTCGAGAAACCCCAGAAACTCCTCAAAAATTATCGTATCTCTGGTGAATTCCACGCCATCGCACTCTCGACGATATAATATATACTCGTCAAGATCGTCATTGAACTTGCTGGCTCTCCCCGAAAGCGATTCGCTCCTAACGAGTATTTCGCGCCAGAGTTCGTCGGCGATTGGAAGGCCAGCTGGCTTCGAGAATCCAGCACCGAGTATTATTATCCGATATTTATGCTCATCCATTAGGCGTTCTCTTCGTCATCTTTGGTTGGTCAACATGAACATCAGTGGCTTGCCCGCAGGATGTTCATGTTGGGTACTTATCTCTTTAATGCACCTTTTCAAGATCAAAAGCGCCGGTTTAAGATCTTTTCAAGCAACAGTTTTTACTATTTTTCATTACTTTCCAGACGGTTGCAGCGGCCCAACCCTATTCAGTACCAGCACAGTGTCTGGTAGCGATCCATAAGTTTATTATTCAGATATCGTGTAAACTGCGTTTACGGGTGATTCCGGCTGACAGGGCCTGTTTGTTTTCCTGCCTGGCTTCATTCAGATTGATGCGGGCCTTGTGGCCGTGCTTTTCCAACAGATAAAGAAGGTTAGATCCATTGAGCAGTGTCAGAGGCTTGCCATTTGCAAACTCATAAGCATCTGGGCCATAATCGGCTGTAGTTACCAAAAGACCTTTTATTGCACCTTCATTCATTACAGTGCCGTACAGATCCCTGACGGCTGATACTCCAACTGTATTTGCATAACGCTTGGCCTGTATAACGAGCTTTCCACCCCTGATGGGGTCTGGATCAAAAGCAACGGCATCAACTCCGCCATCACGGCTGGCTTGTGTAACCTTTACCTCTCCTCCACCTGTAGCAAATTCTTGTTCGAATAGCTCGCGAATTAGGTGCTCAAAGTCTTGCCAGTCCATTGTCGCCAGATTCGTTCCCTCATTGATGTAATCTGCTACTCCGTAGCCTGCCACAAAACGCCGATCATCTTTGTCAATCATCATGATCGGAGAAACTGGTGCTAATCCTGCCAGTTTGGACGCAGCCACACCTTTGAGTTTTTTGAAACAGGCTTTCGGGTCAATGCCTGCAAGGTTAATTTGCATAAATTTTTCTTTTAGTGCCAATACCGAAAGAACACAGGCGGTGATATTGTGACCTGTTGTTTTGTCAATAGCTGTGACGATTCCACTGAAGGCCACCGCATCCAGAGCGTCCGCAGTGTCTGTTTCAAATAGCTCGTGGATGGTGCGCAGAGCCATCTGGTAAAGAAGGCTATCATAGAGTGCTTCACGCACTTTTTCGGAAAGGTGGGTTTCCTTAAAGTCATCTTTCGACTGAACATACTGTACTTCTTTCAAAGTTGGAAGCGCATCAGGAGCTGGTAATGCATATTCAACCACCAATGTGCACGAGCCTGTATTGTAATCAATATCCCATTCTTTTGGGAAATAATCCGGATAGATTGAGTTGGACAGCACAGAATCGAAGTAATCGGCAACTGCACCCGGTTCTCTTGCCATATAGTTTTCCCGATTCTGATCAATTGCGGAATTGGTCTCCATTTGTCTTGCATAGAATTTTTCCTTACGCTGCTCCCATTCCTTCATTGCGGCACCATGCTTATCTCGGATTAGTTCACAGCTCTTTTCCCGCAAGTCTCTTTTCCCACTGTTTTCATTTTTCGTTCTTTCGACAGCCACCTCCCAATCTGTAATATGATTGGTGTTTATTTTCTCGTTTTCTTTCTTTCTGACTTCCCATTTTATCAAATTACTGACGTTGTTTTCGTCGCACTTAGTACATTCAGCAATCCAGGCGGCATGGTCTTTCTGAAATAATGTTTCGGCTTCCAAAATCTTTCGGTATTTTTGCAAAGAAATAAGATTATCCAGAAAACCAAAAACAGGCTGATATTTTGAATCATGTCTTCCAGGTGGCTGTGGTTTGACTAAAGGGGATGGTTTTAGAGGGATTGGCTTTGGAATTGGAACTGTCGGGATGGGCTTAATTTCCGGGGGAGGTGGGAGTTCCAATATTGGAGGGGATTCGTCGAACTTTGTCGTATCCTTTAACTGGCTCCAATCTTTGGCATCATTGATTTTGAGTGAGTAGTTTAAAGTGTTTTTTAATGTTTCGATTGCTGCATTTGCCTCAATACTGAGATCAATACATTCCTGTTTCCGGTCGTTTTTATATCTCTGGGCTTCTTCCTTCTGACGAGTCTTTTCTAAAGCGGTCTGCTCTCGCAACCGATCCTTATCTTGCATTAAGCGCTTGCGCTCATCCGCCTTTTGAATATCTGCCCAATTCTTTTCTTGCGCACATCGCTCTGTCTCAAGCCTGCGTTGCCACTGTTCATCCCATTGAAACTTTTGATAGCGGGCCTTCTGTTCAACTACATTCTTATCTGATCCACGTATGTGACGGTACTTGCCAAGTCCACCATGGCGAACCTCAATCTCCCACGTAGTTTTATATGCCATGTTGGAATTCTCTCAACTTAGATTAGCATTTCCAGAAATCGGCAAAATACACCATCACCAACTTCGACACTACTTATCACGGAAGCTTGGCGGATCAGAGATAGGCTCGTCCGGTTCCTCCGCTCTCTCTGCAATAAAGCTACTTTCATCACCATTCTTGAGCTTGATTCTCCCTGAGAGGTGTCATCCTTTCGGAGTTTCACACTCCCTGTTCCGCTGACAGGGTCGTACTCCCAAGCCCCTTTCCATGTAAACGAAATGCCAGTCTTAGTGACTTTACAGTTCACATAAGCAAGAAGAACAAACATCCTCAATCGATCTTCATGTCCCGTGATCGAAATCATTGCCTTTCCTATTATGTCGATATCATCGTTATCCCACTGCGACGTTTCGATAATCTGCCACCAACCATAGTACTTGGAAGGGATGCCTCTTTCTTCCATCGGACGATTTATTCCTCGAAAAAGTTGCTGCTAAGGTCGAACATAAAATTCAGTGGGCAGGGCGATAGCCCTGCCCACTGCAATGACGGGTTATGCCTTTTTATTTATTATATTTGCAATATCAAAATATTGTTTAGCAAACTCTGAGATTTTTTTTTGTCTTTCTTGAATTTCTGCTTCAGTCCATTGGGTTTTTTTTCTAATTTCTGTATAACTTGAAAGTGCTGTATCTTGAAATAATTCCTTTTTTTTATCAAATGACTTATTACCGAATTTACTGTTTTGGCTCTGTGTCAGCAACGCCAAATTACCAGCAAGGTGTAAAAAATTCTTTTTAAAATCCTCCGTGTATTCCTCATCTGTCGGGTTTTGAGGTCGGATATGTTCAATAGTGTAGCTGTCGTAAAGGTCTTTGTCTAATAAAGCACCTGAACGATTTTTTAATCTCAAAGCATTTTCGTATTGCCACAATATAAACTTTATCGTATTTCGGCTGTAATGGTATTTTTCATTGTCGAAGTAATTCGGGATAATATTTTTGAATCTATCTCCGTCATTCCAATACCATTTAAAGCCTGTTTCAGATGCATTTTGTATATCTTGATAAAGGTTATCAATGTTATAAAGGTCTTCAGGATTAAAATACCGCTTGGCGTAATTGGGTAAATAGTCCGTTCTGTAGTCTCCTAATTTGAGTTTGAAGCATAGAATTTCTAACAGCTTTAAAATTCGTTTGGGTGTGTCGCCTGATGATTCGCCTTTGTAGAAAAGAGTCAATAAAACTAATTTCCAATTTGCTTCATTGCCAACGAAAAACAGGTTTGTAATTTCAGGTTGATTTTTATTGCTAACTATACTTTTAGCACTAAGAGAAAGCTCAACAAAATTTTCAAAAAACAGTTTTATCCATTCAGTTTTATTATTTTCTTTGTTTAAGCGTTCTTTAATGGATTCAATGTTTCCGTCAATGTTGAAAAAGAGGTTACAATGATTATCTAAAAGCTCATTTTCGGTGAAGTAACCTTCAACTGCTTCAATATATCTGTATGTTTTGGAAATTACACTCTGAATTTCAGCAATATCATTGTTTGCTTGGTTATAGTTGTCGCTTTGAATATAAATCTGGTGCATTAAATATGCTTTGATAATTTCAAATCGTGAAAGTTCTTTACCACGATTATTTTGATATTCAAAAACCTGTGTCGCTTCGATTTTATTTGAAATATAAAAAGTCGTGATTACGGCATTTTCTAATGTCTGCTGAATTTTCTGAAGGTTTTCGATATCAAATTTGCTTAATTCTTCTTCAAACAGAACGAATGCTTTTATTATTCTTCTCTGTGAAATGGTCTCTGTATCGTCAATTCTCGAAACAAGGTGTTTTTGAGTTATTTTTTTAAAAATTACTTGGTCGTCATCAATGGTTTTGAAAATGTCTGTCAAATAAGTTTCTCTGATGGATTCTATATCACATCCTTTTGTATGTAGGATTTTAGCAATTACAGACATAAAAAGAATTATTGTTGTCAGTCTTTGTTGTCCGTCAATGACAAAAAGGGTGTTACCGTCTCTTTCAAATAATAGCTGTCCCAAATAATATTTCTTTCCTCTTTGTTCCAACAGGTCTTCAAGAAACTGGGAACAATGTTTTTTTTCCCAACTATATGCACGTTGATATGCAGGAATTCTTATATATGATTTGAGGTTAAATAGCTGACAAATGCTTTCAGCAATATTGCTTCCGTTCATAAATACCCCCTTTTCTTATTAAAGGCATAACAAGTAGTTAATCAGTTTCTGCATATCATCTGTTTTAAAAAGATATACAGAATAATTACGAGTTTCT
>JBAXVB010000202.1:0-6965 GCA_037129415.1 Deltaproteobacteria bacterium | reverse complement strand
AATCCAGCAGGCTCCAGATATGTTTGTAATACTCTGCGATAAAACGGGTGAATCAGCGATGAAATCGCCACCCGTTTGCGTCGGGTTTTGCGAATTGCCATCAGCAGGCTCTCGCTGAGGGCGGTTGCGCCGTCATAATGGGAAGCTGTGACCACGTCAACGCCCATAAGTCTTGCGGCAAGTGTTTGGTACTCGTAAATTGCCTGAAGAGTTCCCTGACTGATTTCCGGCTGATAAGGCGTATAAGCTGTTAAAAATTCGGACCGGCTTTTCAGGGCCGATACGGTTGCCGGAATATAGTGATCATATCGGCCTGCACCAATAAAAATCTTGTACTCCGGAGAAACCGCCAGGCTGGCGGAGAGCTCATCCATATACCGATTCAGCGCCCATTCGCTGAGAGCACCAGGCAGTTTCATATCCTGAAGCCGCCTGCACTCTTCGGGAATGCCGGAAAAAAGGGATTCCAGACTGTCTGCACCGACAACCGTCAGCATAAGCTGAATCTGTTCCGGGGTGTGAGGTAAAAATCTCATGGTGATCATCCTTTCAGCATGTCAAGGTATGCCTCCCGTGTCATGAGGGTTTCCATAAAGGCCGGATCTGATGGTTTGATATGAATCATCCAGCCTTCCATGTATGGATCGGCGTTTACCACGTCCGGCATATCGGAAAGCGCCGTATTGATGGCGACAATTTCTCCGGCTATAGGCATTAACAGTTCGGATACGGCCTTTACCGACTCTACCGTACCGAAAACTTCTCCGTTGTCAAACCGGTCTCCAACCGGGGGCAACTCGACATAGACAACATCTCCGAGCTGATCCTGTGCATAATCGCTGATCCCTGAAATAACGATATCGCCTTCCAGCCTGGCCCATTCATGATCTTTGGTATAATAGACATTTTCCGGAAATTTGAGTTCATTGATATCTTTCATAATTAACCTCCTGTTTGTTCTTGTTGATATGAATTGCGAAAATCATATCCGGTATAATGAAAGCGGATTGTCCGCAAGCTTCTGATTCGCTGCTTTCAGTTTTTCCTCGCCGGAGATGACCGCCACCCCTTTTCGGATACGAAGGGGATCCAGATATTTCTGCGAGGCCCGAATCACATCTTCACAAGTCAAGGCCAGGAGACTGCGTTTAAACTGGAGTCTCAATTCATCTGAAAGCGATACAATTTTCCGGTAAAACGCCTTTTTTGCAGCAGACCCCGGCGAATCCGGTTTGTCGATATCCGCGCAAACCTGAAGGATACCTTCTTTGATATCTTCAGCACTGTAATTGCCGGATGCCATAAATTCCATTGCACCGGAAAAAGCCTTCAATGTAGCGACAATGTGCGGATCACGATAGGAAGCAAAACTGAACATTCCGTCTTCAGGCGAATAAATGGACATTCCGCCATAAGCCCCGCCTTTTTCGCGGATTTCCCGGTGAAGATAAAGCGATCTGCTCATTTTGCTGATCAGCGTCAGGGCAGGCGCATCGGGATGGGACATACGAACAGTCTCAAAGGAAAGGGCCACAAAAGATACAGCGGAAGATGTTGACCAGCCCTCGAATGGGAGCAAGGCATCATGGACGAACTCGCCTTCCTCGTCCACCTGAGGCAGTCCGGCGGCAGTTGGCTTTCCTTGGGGCAGGGCTTGGTAAAGCGTTTCAGGCCAGTGGGAAGCAGCCGAAAGAGACTGGGTTTCTCCAATCAAAGCCAGTTTCATATTGTCTCTGGAAAACAGTATGTTGCCGATGTTGGACAATTTTGCGGCAAACACATCCATTGCTGGGTCCGAAAGATCCTGCGTCAGGCTTTGAATGGTTTTAAGCTGATGAATCCCATGCCATGACTCGTTCAGACTGCTGGAAGAGGAAAATCGTCTGGATGAAAGCGAAATCGCCAGTCGGTGACCGTTATGCACGATCATGGATTCCATTCCGGCCTGATATTCCTGAAGCAGAGTCTTTAACCGGGCCAGATCGGAAAACCGGTGCTGGCTCAATATCTCCTGAATAATTTCAAACATGCGGTCCACGTTTCGCACCAGACATTTGCCATTTAACGTTACCAGGGGAAGACTTGCGCCTGCTTCATCAAATTGCGTCCGGGCATGCGTTGAAAAGCCGATGCCGCCGGTATGGAGATCAATCTGACGGGCCAGTTCCGTGTAATCCCTAAGCACAGTGCCGATTCTTGGAAGAGCATAGCAAAAAAAAGGAACAAGCGGCTGCAAGTCCGCTGAGAGCCATGCAGGGCTTCCTGATGCTGCGGCAACATAAACAATCCCCGATGTCGGCTGATCATAATACAGAGCATGAGAATCCTTTTGAGCCGGCAGTTCAGTAATCACCCGAACATCCCTGGGGATATCTCCAACGGCCAGAGTCGGAAGACAGGAAACATCTTCCATGGTTTCCTGGCGGGCCTTAAGCGCCTGGGCATAAGACGCCAGTCTTGCCAGATCCGAATCCGAAAGACTTGCGGCGACAGTTTCCAGTTCAGCGGCAACCCGCTGGTTTTCCTTTTCCTCCATAAGTGAATCCGGCTTAAGCGTCAGCAGCACCCGATGTGGATTATCCAAAAGATAGGTTTGAATACATTGTTCCAGAAAAGGCCCCTTGGCAATTGCGGCCTTCATTTTATTCATGAGAGTATCCAGTTCCAGAATTTCTTCGGGATCACCGCCATGAAGCCACGTTCCGGCAAAGCCCATAAGGAGTTTCAGCCCATAAGGATAAGGCATGTTGGTCACTTCCTTGCGGTGAAATTCAATCTGGTGAATGGCGGACTCAATCAGTTCCTTGTCAATTCCGTCCTTGACTAATTTTCTTAGCGTATCAAATATCAGGGTCTGAATCTGGTCTGCATCCGATGCCTGGATATCTTTTAATCCACAGGAAAAAAGCGCATCCCGATAGTCCGCATCGAATCCGGTCCCATCGCTCAGGGAAGATCCCAACCCGGAATCCATCAAAGCCTTGCGAAGTGGTGAGGCTGAATTTCCCAAAAGGATGTTTCCGAGTACGGTCAGAAGCAGGACTTTATATGAATGGGTGATATCGCAGGTCACCCACGTTACGCAAGCCTGACATTTTTTGGCGGACTCTTGTTCTTTATCAATCGGATAATAATATGTAACTTCCCGAGGTGTATGCCATCGTGGCTGAGATGTCACATCCGTACCCGGATCGATTCGCGTAAAACGGTTCAAGACCTTGTTCTGAATAAATTGCAGATGATCTTTCAGCGGCAGATTGCCATAAGTGTAGAAATACGCATTGCTGGGATGATAATGTCTGCTGTGAAAGTGTTTTAACTGATCCCAGGTAAGACTGGGAATGACTGTGGGATCCCCGCCAGAATTGAACCGGTAAGTCGTGTCTGTAAACAGGGCGTTTAGAAGGGACCTGGCCATCACCTGATCCGGAGACGACATGGCACCTTTCATCTCATTATAGACCACGCCTTTATACACCAACTTTACAGGATTCTCCGTTTCAATTTCCAGACGATGGCCTTCCTGCATGAAGCTGAGTTCATCAAGATTCGGAAAAAATGCTGCATCCAGATAAACCCCCATCAGATTGTAATAATCTTTTGGCGTTTGGGTGGAAAAAGGATACATCGTCCAGTCCGAAGCTGTAAAGGCATTCATGAACGTATTCAGACTGCGTTTGATCATTGAGAAGAATGGATCCCGCACAGGATAATCGCCTGATCCGCAAAGCGCTGTATGCTCCAGGATATGGGCGACTCCGGTTGAATCTTGCGGAACGGTCTTAAACGCCACGCCAAAAGTATTTTCTGCATCATCATTCCGGATATGGATGTGCCTGGCGCCTGTTTTGACGTGCTCAAGCTCATAAAACATGCAGCGCAATTCTTTAAGCACAATGACACGATGAACATCATATCCAAAAATCCTGTCGCCGGCATGAAACAGGTCATTCAGTCCATTGTCAACAATAGACTCTGTAATGCGTATCATATTTTTTCCCTTTGTGTGAAAGTATTCAGCAAGTGAGCAGAGGTCAGAAAGCATAAGACAGATTACGGATGACGGATGACGGAAAAAACGGCTGTTCCCTGTCTTCCACCCTCTGTCTATACTGCCCCTTTTGAATAAAGTTTTCAATTGAAATATTATCCTTGTTTTTCACAGAATGGCATTGCATGAAAAAGGAATAATGAGTTATAAACGATAATCTTTCATGGACATCACAAAGAATCGTCCCCGTGAGTTAAAATCTCACGGTAAATAACCAATAACGAATTTCAACTTATTTCAGGGCGAATACAAGATTCGCCCCTACATATTTTATTAAAACATATCATGCTAAAAAAACTGATTATCACCGATATGGACCACGAAACACGGGTGGCCCTGATTGAAAACGGCACCATCGCGGAGCTGTTTATCGAAAGGCGAGATCACTCGGACATTGCCGGAAATATTTACAAGGGCAGGGTCCAGAGAGTTCTTCCCGGAATGCAGGCCGCTTTTGTGGATATTGGCCTAAGCCAGGCGGCGTTCATTTATGTGGATGATGTGATTGGGTATCAGGATACCGAAATCGAACAGTTCATTACCCGCACCCAAGATGAGGATGATCTGTCCGGTGAAATCAATACTGCGTTCACCGACCGGCCAGCCACCCACAGGGACGTTCATATCGAGGACCTGATCACGGAAGGTCAGGAAATTCTGGTTCATGTGGCCAAGTCTCCCATAGGCACCAAGGGGGCGCGCGTTACGACCTACATTTCATTGCCGGGCCGTTTTCTGGTAATGATGCCGTATTCGAATCATATCGGCGTATCCAGAAGGATCATAGATGAGGATGAACGGACGCGGCTCAAAGAGATGGTGTTGTCTTTGAGGGATGACCCCGTCGGCTACATTATCAGGACAGCCAGTGAAGGCATTCATCAGGAAAAACTGGCGCCGGAAATGGTGTTTTTGAAGAATTTATGGGAAGCGATTCTGACCAAATACAAAACGGTGTCCGCCCCTTCGTTGCTGCATAAAGAACTGAATGTCAGCCTGAGAGCGGTACGGGACCTGTTGACCCACGAGGCGGATTCGCTGATCATTGATTCCCGTCCGGTGTATGAATCGGTTCTCTCCTTCCTTAATACCTTCATGCCAAGCCTAAAGGACTCAGTAGAACTCTATGAAGGCCAGGAACCCATATTTGACGCCTATAATCTGGAAGGCGATATTTCCAGAGCCTTGAAGCGCAAGGTCTGGTTGAAATCCGGCGGCTACATTGTCATAGAACAAACTGAGGCACTGGTCGCCATAGACGTCAACACCGGAAGATATGTGGGCAAACACAATCTTGAAGAGACCATTCTTAAAACCAACCTTGATGCTGTAAAGGAAATCGCCTATCAGATCAGGCTTAGGGATATCGGCGGTATAATCATCATTGATTTTATCGATATGGAAAAGAAGTCCAATCAGGAAAAGGTTTATAACGCCCTGCTCGAAGCATTAAAAAACGACCGGAGCAAGACCCATGTCCTTCCCATCTCGGAGATGGGGCTGATTCAAATGACCCGCAAGCGGATACGAAAGCCGTTAAACCGGTTGTTGTGCGAGCCTTGTTTTTACTGCGAAGGTGAAGGGTATCTAATGTCCCGCAAGACCATCTGCCATAATATTTTCAGGGAGATACTCAGCGAATACCGAGTACTGGATGGCATCAAGATCATGGTCAGAGTCAATCCGGAAATTGCGGAACTGCTTCACGGAGAAGAAAATCATCTGATCTTCCGCCTTGAGAAAATGATCACCAAGCAAGTCGTTGTATATCCCAACCCGCAGTTCCACCTGGAAGAGTACGATATTCTGGAAGTCTATAAAGAATAGCGATGATTCATAATTCTTAGTGCCGGCTCCACCTTGTCAGCAATGTCAAGGTCGGATCAAGTATGGCCGCATCACTGATTCCAGTTGATGCCGACAGGCTTCCACATTCGTTTTTCCTTCTGAGCCATTCAGGTGAATCATTTCCCCAAAAACGAACCGGATTTCGGCAAAGGGCTTGGGGAGCATGAAACGATCCCAACTATTGAAGAACCAAGCCCTGTCCGCAGAAATCGAAACGGGAACAACCACGGCGCGGGCAGCCAGAGCAAGACTGATTGTTCCGGGCTTTACAATTCCTGCCGGCCCTTGAGGGCCATCCACGATGTGACCCGCCAGTCGGGAGCGCCTGAGTTCACGAATTATGTGCTTCAGCGCTCTCAATCCCCCTTTTGTGGATGATCCGCGAATGGGATGCCAGCCACCACGTCGACAGATACCGGCAGCGATGTCGCCGTCGTTACTCTGGCTGATCATCAGGGATGGGGAAAATTCCTGATATTTCTCAAAATAGGCAACAGTTGCAAAAAACTGCTGGTGCCAGGCGCAGAGCAATACGGAGCCGCCTTTTTTCAGGTAATCAACCCAAGGCGCTTCGTTAATGACGGTTATCCGAAAGGTCCGGCAATAGGCACGGAGGATTCCATAAAAAGCATCCAGAAAAATATCAGATTTAATGATCCAGTTGGTATTGATCGTCAACGGCATCTCCTGTTTTACTGTCAACGGTCATAATCTGCACGTTTGAACCCCCACCCCAACCCTCCCCCGCTGGGAGAGGGATTTTATGGAAAGTTCAGATTATGCCCGTTCGCAGTATAAAAATCAAAAACAATCATGGTGAAGGTTCCTGAGCGAGTTTTTTCGCATCTCCTGGATTCAGGATAAGACGGACTCCAGGTCGAATGGGCTGGTTGATAGTGAGATGATTCCATGTCAACAGGGACTGAACCGGAATACTGAAGCGCTCTGCAATCCCGGAAAGCGAATCCCCTTTTTTCACCACATAAACGGTTTCGGGTCTTGCGGATTCCAGGGAAGGAGCCTGCCTGCCGAGCCTTTCCTGAAAACCGGCGGACGCTCCGCGCGG
>JBAXVB010000201.1:0-6966 GCA_037129415.1 Deltaproteobacteria bacterium | reverse complement strand
TCACTCAACCGGACGTGCGATAAGGCCCGCACGCCGGTTAGCTTGGTGTTAGGCAAAACCGAAAATCCAGAAAAAAGGTTTCGGTGAAAGCATCACAATTCGCTTTTTCTGGCGGTGTTCCTGCATGTATGAATTTTCCGTCGGTTCATCGAGTGCGGTTATCACGAATTTCACGAAAAGTACGGACGGAACGATCAATATCCCGGCTGTGTTCACCCTTGGGCCTTATGGTGGGATATAAACCTTAATGCCTAACAATACGTTCCAGCCGGAGCGCGGAGGACAGGCTTTGTTGAATTCAATGTTCGTGCCGCCGCGCCCGCTGAACGCGGTGTTAGGAAAACTTAAAACGCAGACTGTGTCCCATCAACGGCTCAGGGCCGCTTCATACCTTTCGCTTGTGTTTTTTACCGAAATGTGATATTAAGTAAAGTTATCCCAAACAAAACAGACGTACAAAGCTCCTAACCAGCTGTTGCACCTGACTTCGCAGGTGAACTTGGTGTTAGGTTTTCTATTTGCCTCAACTAGGGGCCTAACATCTTAGCTGTTGGGGCGAAGACAAGGAGATGAGATCATGAAAATGAAATTGGTAGTGTTTGGTATTATAGCGTCTTTTCCGTTTCTTTTTAGCCCAGTCATTGGCTATGCGGCTACTTGCACAACAGGCAACTGTGCCTGTTGGATTAAAGCGGGTGGATACTGCACAGCTTACATCAAACTCAAAACCGGCAAATCCCAATCAGGTGATGCAAATAAATGGAAAAGCAACATAAAAAGTTCTGATGTAAAGAAGGGTGATGTCGCCATTTTTAAATCAAAAACTCACGTTGCTTATGTTGAAAATGTCAACAAAGACAAAAAAGGAAAACCAACTTCTGTTAAAGTGAGCGAATACAACTATGGATCGAAATGGGTCGATGTGAGTTGTATAGTGACCGATAAATTCGGAATTGTAAGTACGCGAACTGTCGATATGAGCAGTGTCGATGGTGGATTTTGGAGACCGTAATACTCTACCCAACTGCGGGAATAACATATAGTTTCGTCCCGCAGTTACTCAGCGGTATCTCGCACCGAATATAGGTTAGTTATTATGTTCAGCAACAATCATATTGTACGGCTTCTTCTTAGGATAATAACTATAAGCATATGCCTTTGTGTGGGTTTTGTAGCTGGAAGGCTATCAGGCAGCAAAGACCAAATTGCCCTTAATGACTCTCGCCCTTTAGAAGACAAACCTTTAATAACAACTGCTTTACCACAAAAAAGCGAGAATAATCAATTTTATAATAATTATTCGTCTACACAAAAGAATCACATAAAGCCAAGCATAATTACTGCTCCGCCAGAGACGAAAAAGGATTGTCATATTGGCTTGGAACAATACAGATTAGGCCAACAGCTTGGGCAGATTTTAGAGCAAGAACTAATAAATCAAGCTTCCGCAACAATGGATTTAATCGACTTCTTGGGTAAAAACGGGTCTGAATCGACGGTCAATGCAATCAAAACCTTGGCTAATGATAAAACTTTGGAGCCAAGTGTAAGGGCTGCTGCCGTTTCTGCAACAGACTGGAATACTGACAAAGAAAAACTAATTCAACTATTGAGTGACGAAGAAAATTCGCAAGTTAAAACATCACTAATCAGCAGTTCGGGAAGAGTTCAGTTAGAGCCAAATCAACGTGAACAAATTAACAGACTTATTTATGATAACCTAATAAGGGAAACGGATGATGGTGTAATCACTATGTCACTAAATTATTTGTCAGACATGGATGATCCTGAATGGAGCGTAAATGCTTACGCCCAATTGCTTTATGCGGGAACATCGTCGGCAGTTATGGAATATATTACGTCTGACGTTAATTCGTCGGAATCGCTTAAATCGCAGTTTCCAACCTTGCTCAGTCAATAACCCGTAGAAATTAAGCGAGCGTAGGTTGGGTTGCGGCTCCATCGCAACCCAGCCTACATCAAAGCGCAGCCTAAACCGCCGTTCCGGCACACCAGTGCCATGGAGCCGCGTGATGTTTTCAAGTTTGCCGGGTGGCACGGGGCGCTGAACGCAGTCGTAAGGCATCCACAAAATGTAAACAACCTCTACCCTGAAGAATATTGATTTTACGCCACTTTTATAAAAAAAGCACGAAAGATATTGACAAGTGGCCTTCGTTAGGGCACATCAATACCAATTTAGACTGGAGACAACGACAATGAGCATCCACAAAACCGTGATAGATATGACCAGAATGGACGAAGAGTACATGTCCCCGGAAGAATTTCTTCGACTGCCAAATGAACGTCGCAGGGAGATAGCCAAAGCAACTCCGTTTGTAAGAAGTTTGGGGAGCGTTGGTATTGATAATTCAGATTTCGTTTCGATGATCGTCAAATGGAAGATGCCAAGATACAAGGTGAATTTTTGATGAATAAAAAAAACATGTCTGTTTCCGCACAGCCTGCGAAGCCGATTATCCAACAGCTTACACCAGAAATTGTCGGTCAACTTGTAGAGAATCAAACCAAAGAGCTTGAGTTGAGGGCGCAAGAACTCGCTTTGCAGAAGCAACAAAATGACCACAGTTTCGAATTTAGCAAAAAAGCCCTCGAAGCTCAGGTTACAGACAGAAATCTGCAAAGAGAGACAAATAAGCATTTGCAAAGAAACCAGTATTTTCTGATTTCTTTTTTGGCTCTGGCAATCGTAGCTGTGGTAACATATTCTCTGCATTTGAATAAGGAAGCCATAACTATAGAAATCATAAAAGCGATTGTCTTCATCTTCGCCGGAGGAGTCGGTGGGTATGGATTAGGCAAGAACAAAGATTCAGACTCCAAAAACTCAGACAAAAAAGAATGAGTATTTTGTAATATCAGCGACACCTAACCAGCCGTTGCAACGGACGCCAACAGCCGCGCCGCTGAACGCGGTGTTAGCCCTTGAAATATAGACAAAAAATAAACAACAACAGGTTGCAAATGGAAAAAGTAGCTGACCTGATTAACGGAAATATAGCTGACTTTGTTATTGAATACAGAATTCATGCTTCTCAGAGAATGTTCCGTCGGAACATTCATGAGGATGATGTTGAGACTGTTCTGAAAAATGGGGAAATTATTGAGCGGTATGATGAGGATTTTCCACTTCCAAGTCTGCTGATAAAAGGGCATACATCGGAAATGAGACCTCTGCATGTGGTTGCGGCAATAAATCATACCGAGAGAATTATTGTGATTATCACAGCCTATGAACCGGATAAATCAAGATGGGCATCCGATTCTTCAGGGAGAATAAAATGAAGTGTGCGATATGCAGAAATGGCATGACAGAGAGCGGTTATACAACTGTTCTTCTGGAAAAGGATTATACAACACTGGTTTTCAAAAATGTCCCGGCTCAGATTTGCAGCAACTGCGGAGAAGAATATGTTTCATCGGAAATCAACAGGGCGATACTGAGTCGTGCCAGAGAGGAATCAGGCAGGGGAATCACTCTCGAAATGCTTCGTTTTGCCGCTTGATAAAAAAACAATTGAACGCGGTGTTAGGCAAAGATGAAAGCATCACAATTCGCTTTTTCTGACGGTGTTCCTGTCACATATGAATTTTCCATCGGTTCATCGAGTGCGGTTATCACCAATCTCACGAAAAGTACGGACGGAACGATCAATATCCCGGCTGTGTTCACCCTTGGACCTTATCAGCTAAAACCGCTTGCGCTGGTTTGGGCGGACATCTGGCGACGATTACCAGCCAGGAGGAGAATGATTGGGTTTATGGAAACGTATTGTCTGTCAAAATCACCCAACAGCAGGCGTATGCCAGTAAACGTACCCAGCCTAACAATACGTTCCAGCGGAGCGCGGAGGACAGCCTGTGTCGAATTCAATGTTCGTAGCTGTCGCGCCCGCTGAACGCGGTGTTAGGCGGGCTCAACCGAGCGTAAGGGGAGAGTTATGAAAACGAGAGTATTTGCTGTTTGCGTGGTTGTGTTTCTGTTTTGTGGCATTACACATGCTGGCTTGAGTGATGGACTGGTGGCATGTTATCCGTTTAACGGCAATGCCAATGATGAAAGTGGAAATGGGCATCATGGGACAGTAATTGGAGGAGCAGTATTGACGACAGATCGGTTTGGTAATGCTAATAGTGCATATAGCTTTGACTCGATCTTCAAGTTTTTTGTAATTTGGTGAAATTACAACATGCCATAGAAAGCATTGAATCAGCTCACTATCTGTAATTTCAGTATGTTATCGTTGACCACTGGCTGGTCGGTGTAAAAAACTTGAAGATCAAGTTTCAACAACAATATTTGAAATGGAGTTAATGGAATGAATCGCAGAATTAATTTGTTAGTAACTATGGTGGTGATTATTTCTTTATGTATTTTGGGATGTGGTGGAGGTGGTGACGACAACGGTGGAGGCAATAACAGCAGTCCGGCGAGCGACGTTTCGGGTACATGGATAGGCACGGGCTATACTCCTCAAACTGGCACGTTGCCGACCAAACTGATTCTGAGTCAGAGCGGCAACAGCGTGTCGGGCACTTGGGATGGCATTGCCGCTACCGGAACGGTATCCAACAATCAGTTGATATTAACTTTCGTTCCGTTCACACGAAATGGCGTGCCCATGACGGGCGGCGGCAGTGCAACAGTAACGGGCAACAACATGTCTGGTACCTTACAGATGACGGGAACATCGGGCAGCCTCTCGATTACCATAAACGGAACATTCACTGCGACTCGTTCCAGCTCCAATGCTGTGTCTAACGCTGATCATGCTGCGTCTATCGTGGATTATGCTCCGGCGGATGGGCTTGTTGCGGCCGCTGTCGGTGCCATTGCTAACTGAACGAGCAGACTGCTTAGAAGTACTCATGCTTTAGGTGATTTTCATCAAAGAATACCCCGTTGATTGTGAACGTTTGGTTGCATCATGGTGGGTACGCTCTTTGTTGGAAATCACCTTACAGAACAGTACTCCTAACCATCTGTTGCACTTGACTCAGCAGGCGAACATTGTGTTATGTGTCAAATTGTGGGCAGAAAAAAAGGTCAAATTGGGCCGACCAATGAGTAAAGGGTTGTGGTCTTTATCTGTGGTTGCTTCTTTATTCGGAGGTATAGTTACAGGAGTAGTTTACCATTTTCTTTTAACTATTAGAAAAAATAGGAGACAAATATGAAAAACAAGATGTGGAAAGCAATGACAGTTTTACTCGCTTCGACTGTACTCTTTAGTTGTGCGACGATTGTGGGTAAAAGCAGTCCTGAAACTTTGAATGTTCTCAGTACTCCTGATCAAGCAATTGTTGTTATTACTGATGAAACCAACGCCAAAATTTTTGAAGGTAAAACACCAACGATTTTATCTTTAGAGAAGAAGAAAGGTTATTTCAGTGGTAAAAAATATACTGTAAAAATCTCAAAAGAAGGTTATGCGGAGCATTCTGTTACTGTAGATACAACAGCAAGTGGTTGGTATATAGGCGGCAATTTCATTTTTGGCGGTTTAATTGGTTGGTTCATTGTTGATCCTGCAACAGGAGCTATGTGGACTCTTGATACAAATGAAATCAATGTGACTTTAGAAGCATCAAAGCAAGGTGCGCTAATATATCCTAATAAAACAGGAATTGTCCTTCTACAAGACGTTCCATTATCTCTAAGAGACAAGATGGTTAAAGTCTCACAGTAATAAGGAGCAATTGTAATAAAAATCACATAACAAGGCGCTCCACCTGACTGCTATTACGTTGCGCTTCACGGCACCAGGTGGGGCTCTTTGCGTTAGATTTTCTTATCCTAAATTCACAGACTGAATCTCATCAAGAACTCAGACGTGCTTTACACCGTTCGCTTGAAATTTTAACCAAAATGTCATATTGAGAAGTTTATCTCTACTCCTAACCATCTGTTGCACCTGACTTCGCAGGTGAACATTGTGTTAGGCTGCTCAGGCGAGCGTAGGGAGGGGATTATGAAAATAAAAGTGTTTACTGTTTGCGCGGTTGTTTTTCTGTTTTGTGGCATTGTTAATGCAGGAATCAATGACTGGTTGATAGCATATTATCCGTTTAATGGTAATGCGAATGATGAAAGTGGAAATGGAAATAACGGAATCGTCCATGGAGCAATATTAACTTCTGATAGATTCGGAAATGCCAATAGTGCGTATTATTTTGATGGGATAAATAGTGGTATAAATGCTCCTGCGACCTCAATATTGTCAGTATCTAACTTAACATTATCCGCATGGGTTAATACAAAAGGCGGCGGAACATGGTATCCAAGAATTATAGCTGTTGGCCCACAAGGGACATCGTACCAGTATTATGCAATGAATTTATCTGGCCCAGGGCCAGGCTCCTTGCCACACAAGTTAGGGTATCTTCAGAATTGGGACTCTGGAGATAATTATTATGTTGCAACTACATCAACAGTCTCGGATATGAATGCGTGGAATCATGTTGCTGTAACTTATGATGGTTCTAATGTGAAATTTTATTTTAATGGTATGTTGGTAACAACAAGTCAATATCGGCATACTATTCGCCAGTTTACTACTGCTTTAGTGCAAATCGGCTATAGTGATAGTGGCACGGATAGATATAACGGTTCTATAGATGACATCCGCATTTACAATCGTACTCTCTCTGATTCCGAAGTTCAGCAACTTTATAGCGGTGCGTCCCCCTCGGTAATTGTCAAACCTTATACTTTTACGTCCGGAACTCCAGCAAAGGCTGCCGAAGTCAATGCTGACCTTGATATTCTGTATCAGCAGATCAACGTACTAAGGACAATTGTTTGTGCAGATCATCCAACAGCAAATGGATGCCAATAATCGTTACAATACGTTTCAACAGAGCGCAAGTTGACGGCTTGCTTAACAACATTTACAAAACTTCGACACAAACTCCTAACCATCTGTTGCACCTGACTTCGCAGGT
>JBAXVB010000200.1:0-6980 GCA_037129415.1 Deltaproteobacteria bacterium | reverse complement strand
AATCAATCAATCAATCAATCAATCAATCAATCAATCAATCAATCAATCAATCAATGATTGGATGTCTGCTAAATTGATGATTTTTTCTTCCATTTTAAGATTCACTGCTTTATGGCATTTGCCTTGTTAGGCGACTCTTAATGTTAATGCCATTGTTTCACGATCAACTTGCTGTAAATCGTTCTGAATATGATTGACTTCATTTTCCTCAAAAAGCGCCTCACCACATTGTGTGCATACCCATGCAAAGATTGACTCCCATGCAATGTGATATCCATGTCGATCGACACTAAATGGAGCATTCCCTTTGACCATTTTGCCCTTACAAAGATAGCATTCCATGGCATCCTTCATATTACCTCAAAAGTAGTTGACACTTTTTTTGATGATCAAGGCCATTTGAAAAGGGGGGCCATGGGGGATTTAGTGGTTGTTGGTAGCTTATCCCCGTTTTCAAATCCCCCTTAATCACCCCTTTTCTAAAGGGGGAAATCAGTCATAATGATCTGGATGGAACGACGATCAAGGCCGCCAAAATATATAAAACTGGTGGCCTGGAAATAAAGGATACACTCAGAAAGTGTCAACAAGAAAATGAAGGATGCCGAAAACTGTATCACTTATCTCGTCAGCAGCAATCATTCTATCATTTCAATTATATCACCTTGGCTTCCTCATGCAGAACTCTGACCAGCTCTGCAGCTTTTGCCTGAGGCGTAGCCGCATCAATGATTTTCGCGGCTTTTCGTTTTTCCGGCAGTTTCATCGCCACCACCCGCAGCAGAGGAGCTGGAGCTACCATGCCCAGATCCGCCAGTGTTTTGATTTCCAGCGGTTTCTTTTTGGCTTTCATCACACCGGGGAGAGATGCATAACGGGGTTCGTTAAGCCCACGCTGAGTCGTAAAAAGCGCAGGCAGGGGAGATTCGATAAGAGCCGTTCCCCCCTCAATGGTCCGGTGACACTTAATTTTTCCTTCAGCTATTTCCTGTTTGATCACCAGAGACATGAAAGGAATGTTTAGAAATTCTGCAACCGCTGCGCCAACCAGGAAATTTTCATCATCGACAGCCCGCTGGCCTGCAATGATCAGGTCGTATGGAAGGGTTTTAATCACCGCTGACAAAATTCGGGCGATTCCCAGCCCGTCACAGGCTGCTGTCGCAGGATCATTCACCAGAATGCCCTTGTCCGCGCCCATTGCAAGCGCCGTCCGGATCGCCTCCACAGCCTTGGCGGTTCCGACTGAAACCAGGGTTACCGTTCCACCCTGTTTATCGCGGATGCGAAGCGCTTCCTCGACAGCAAACTCACAATATGGATTGATCACCCAGTTTACATCATCGGTTTTGATGGAGCGGCCATCTTCGGCAATCTGAACGATGGATTCGGTTGACGGCACCTGTTTAAGCAATACGATAATATCCATGTGTTAAGTCCTCACTTTTGTATTTTCAATCATGGAGATCGCTGTCTCATACTCCGCTTTCCGAAAACGCAACTTCAAAGCAGCTTTAAGCATATCCATGGTCAACACTTTATTTTGCTCCGCCAGAACAGCCAACGCAACCAACGCCCAGTCCTGGGGCTTGATTTTATCGGCTTTAAAGTCAATTTCTATGACGGATGCCTGACTAATCGGTAGTTCAATGCCGGAAGCTTTGATAACCAAGGCTTCCGGTGAAAGATTCGCCAACATTTTTTTTCGGCGATTAACTCCTTCCGGGGCCAGCGCTATGACAACCGAAGGGTTTTCAATTCCTGTGTATTCAATCTCGATATCGGAAAGTATGATTTCACTTACCGAGTGACCCCGCATGACGGTAATCGGGTAGTCACTTTTCTGAGCAGCGTGACATCCTGCCGAAGCCCCCGCCAGACATAGCAGCTCTCCTGCTGTAATAATTCGCTGGCCGGCGCTTCCCAGTACAACCACTTCCCTGCGCCCCTGCTCCGGGGACGTACAAGTTGCTTCGATACGAACCGGTTCTGCTGCTGGTTGGAGCCTCGCAGCCTCTTGTCGGTAAGCCTGGCCGTATTCCGCTCTGGCGTTCCTGGTCTTGTAATCACCCAAATCCGGAAGTTTCGCCATATCCGCTTCGATGCTCTTGGGAGTAAGTTTATTGCGGCGGGTGTAGCGGCCGGGACAAATCCCCCAGATATCGAGCAGTGAAAAACCATCAAAGGCAATGGCCCGTTTAAGGCCTTCCACCAATCCCTTGTCATAAGTGGATGTGCGGGATACATAACACGCCCCTGCCGCCGCTGCAACCTGACAGATATCCAGTGGCTTTTCCAGCTTGTTTAAAAAGCCTGAACCTACCAATGCATCCTGGGGAGTTGTCGAAGAACACTGACCACCCGTCATGCCGTAGTTAAAATTATTGAGAATCAGAAGTGTCAGATCAATGTTTCGCCGACAGGTACTCAATACATGGGCGCCACCGATTCCAAGGCCTCCGTCTCCCATGGTAACTATCACCTTAAGGTCCGGTCTGGCCATCTTGATCCCGGTAGCATAAGTGAGCGCCCTGCCATGAAGACCATGAAACGCATGAGTGTTAAAAAATGTGTCGAAAAGACCGGAACAGCCTATATCTGAAACAATAACAACTTCTTCCCCGGAAAGCCTCATACTCGTCAATGCTTGATCCAGTGCATGAAGAACTTGCTCGTGAGAACATCCGGGGCAGAACACGGATGGACGGCTGCTGTTTAATAAACTATCCATTTTGAATCACCTCCTGAATCTGCCCTGGCTTGATCAGCTCTCCATTCATCTGTCCTATAAAATCAATTTTTTTACCGGGCAAAAGCCGTTGTATCTCCCGGACATACTGACCGAGATTCATCTCCGCCATGACTACACGCTTGTAAGGCGCAGCCTTTTCCCGAATGAACTCTTCAGGAACAGGCCACAGGGTTTTCAGTATCAGAAGCGATGCTTTCGCATTATTGCCATGCTGCATTTTTTTCACAGCCGTCATAGCCGCACGAGCGGTTACACCGTAAGCAATCACCAAGGTATCGGCGCCGGTGACCCTATATTCATCGTAGTAAGTAAAAGCTGAGACGGATTTTTTCAGTTTGGCGTCCAGTCGCTCCTGCATTCGGGCTATTTGCTCCGGATCGGTTGTAATGTAGCCATCCATTCCATGGGTTGAGGAAGTTTGACGGACCAGGCGCTGCCCGCCAATGGCAAGAAAATCCGGTGTCAGTTGTTCGTCATTAACGCCAAAAGGCATAAAGGGATGATCCGCATCCGCCGTTCTACGCTCTGCTATTTGTGGCGGATCAAGTATATCCAGGTCGATAGTCTCACGGGTCATGGAGACTTCCTTGTTGGATGCCAAAAAAACCGGACACCGGTATCGTTCCGCCAGGTTAAATGCTTGCATGGTGAGTACATAGCAGTCTTTTACATCCACAGGAGCCAGTACGATCACGGGCAGGCCGCCGCTGTTGCCCCATTGCAGGAATTGTATATCCCCGTCGGCGCCTTTGGTGGCGGACCCGGTGGACGGCCCCAATCGCTGAACATCTACAATGACGATGGGTATCTCGCTGCCAATGGCAAAGGATATTTGCTCGCTGTACAGACTAATCCCAGGACCTGAAGTAGCCGTCATGGTCTTCATGCCGGACATCGCAGCTCCCAGGCAGAATCCTATGGATGCTATTTCATCTTCGCCCTGGAGACAGACACCACCTTTGGGTGGCAGCAGCTTTAGCATGGTATTGTAAATTGTTGTGGCCGGTGTAATCGGATAACCGGCAAAAAAATTGCAACCGGCAGCCATCGCTCCCCAGCCAATGGCCTCGTTGCCTTCCATTAAGGTCAGTCCCATATTTTTCCTCTAAAAGAATGTAACCGTTCACTCCCTCTCCCATCGGGAGGTGGCCGGGGGGAGGGGTCTGAACGCTTACAAAAGAATGGTATTTATCACTTCCGTCTTAAATTTTTGCCACCCATGACAGCAGAACCAGTTCTGTACGATTATGATGTCACCTTACACGATGCCATTCTCACTCAATGGCTTATTTTCAAGTATCCGAGCCGGATTGAATATCGACAAATCCATGGCATGGCTCTGCCGGGTAATCAATTCGGCGATGTAACGCCCCACCGCCGGTGCCTGCTGAAGTCCGTGCCCGGAAAAACCGTTAGCCAGAAATAGTCCGTTAAGTTCCGGCCATTCGCCGAGAATGGCATTTCCGTCCAGGGTGTTCATTGCATAGAGACCGGCCCATCCGCGTATCAATTTCAATGATTCAAAATCAGGTACAAATTCAGCCAGTTCAGGCCATAGTATCTCATAAAACCGTTTATCTTCCCATGAAAAAGAAAATCCCACAGGATCTTCAGGCATGGATTTTCCCAAAAGAATCAGACCTCCTGTTTCTGTTCTAAAATACATACCGGAAGGTAAAATAGTAAGCGGCAAGGGCCCAGTTGGCTTGACTTTCGTGTCCAGTGCAAACACCTGGCGTTTGACCGGCTGAACCGGCAATTTGACACCGACTGTACTGGCAATCCCGGCGCACCAGGCGCCTGCGCAATTAACAACGCTGCCGGCGCTTATATTGTCTCCGGTCTTCAGGCGCACGCCAGTAATTCGTTTACCGGTTTTCGTGATTTCGCCCACCTCGGCATGGATGAATTCCGCACCCATGGAAATGGCTTTGGACCGGTATCCCATCAGCGCCCCGTAAGCATCAAAATGTCCGTCTTTGGGGCCAAATGTCGCGCCAACATATCCTTCTGGATTATAGAGGGGAAAACGATCGCGTACCCGCTCCGGGGTCCACCATTCGACATCGCAACCTATATCCTGCTGCATTTTAAGTGCGCTCTCAGCAGATACTTGGCCAGCTTCATTCACCATAAAGAGGTTGCCCTCCCGGCGGTAAGCAATCGAAGGCCTGCTACCGTTAACTTCCATTTCCTGCTCGAAATTTTCCAGCACTTCAAACGCATATTGGGATATCTGCACGTTGGACCGGAAGCTGAACTGTATTCTGGCGTTGGACATGGACAGGGTAGTAGATGCGTGACTGTAGGATGGATCCATCTCAATCACGACTGCCCGAATACCAGGCGCTGTTCGCATCAGGTAGTAGGCTGTGGCGCTACCCATGATGCCGCCGCCTATAATGACAATATCATAGGTTTTGTAATTCATATAATCTCCTTTTGAACGCAAAAATCCGTTCACCGTCAATAACAAGAAAATTGGTCAACGGTGAACGGTTAACTGAATATGGACTAATTGTATCACTTCGTCTTTGAACGGCGATTCCTATTTACCCTGCTGCTTAACCTCGCTTGCAGGAGATGTCACAAAAGCCGGGCGCTTGCCTTCGCCGGTGGCGTCAAACTCATACATCGGGTTTCCGACACCTTCCACCTTGACGTTTTTCAGATTCTGGATAAATGACTTGCGGTCAACCCCCCCAATCTCAATGACTTTTGCTGCGACTTTAACTGCATCATAACCATAAATAGCTGCCAAAGGCGGAAATCCGCCATGTTTTGGGGTCCAGCGATCCACCAGAACCTTGGCTGCAGGCCTTTTTACATCAACTGTCGGCGACAACAGGATATACACTTCCCCCATCTCACCGGCCAGTTCAAAGAACTTGGGTTCAATAAGCCCGTCCGGACCATACATGGGGATATTCCATCCCATCTGACGCACTTGTTTCACCAGCAGGCCGCCTTCATTGTATGTGACAAAAATTAGCAACATGCCTGGATTTTCGGATTTGGCTTTCATCAGAACGGATTTGAAATCAATGTCCTGCCCTGGAGTGATTACACTTTCATTCACGATTTTTATACCGAGCTCGGAAGCTTTTTCCTTGAAGCCCTTAAGAAGCTGCTGTCCGTAATCCTGATTTTCGCTGATGATGGCGACACTGTTCTGTTTGAATCTGTCCTTGACAGTCACTGCCATTTCATGAGCGATGCTTCGGGTGGTGTAGGTCAAACGGGCGACGTTATCAAATCCCTGTTCGGTAACGGTGTTGGCATTGGCGTAGGTGATAATATTGGGAACGCCGTTACGGTTGTAAACTGGTGTAGCAGCCAGAGCGCAGGAACTCATGGTAGGTCCAAGCGCAACAAGAAAATCGCTGGAAGAGATATTCTTGGCGACATTGGCTGATTCCTTGGGGTCGCCGCGGTCATCGAAAAAAGTGAGATTCAGTTTGTAGCCTTTCAATGGTCCGGCCTGAATACCGCCCATTTCGTTGATCTCCTCAACAGCCAGTTCCTGTCCCCGTTTGTCACCGCTACCATAGTCTCCGTACTTTCCGGTGCAAGCGTCATACCCTGCAATGTTAATGATTTTCTTTTCCGGGTCAACCCCGTCCTTCGCCCATCCCACAGTCCCTGACAATAACAACAACGCTAAAATAATGGTGTAGCCTTTTCTGAACATGTTCCTTCTCCTTTCAATGTGATAAATGGATGTTTGTCTTACTTTTCGATGCAACGCTTCCTTCCTGCAAAGCCTTTTTAGCAATAAGGTTGATATTTAATGTGACATGTCTATACATTTGAAAACCGAACGCTCTTGTGCCCGCTAATCACAACTAAAATCGAAAGCGATGATCAATACCAAGCTAAATCATAATATTGTTGCTTGGCTCCGAGCTTCACTGGCGGGCATTTAACCCGTCCAGTGCAACGCCTTGGTAAGTGTTTCTTACCGGTTTTATTTGTTGTTGCAACTTCTTTTTCATTTCATTAAATCTGTTTTCATCAAAACCTGTAGCTTTGTAAACAATATCCCAGGTTACACCCTCTTTTAAAAGTTTTTCGATAACTTCAATTAAACCTTCGTGAAACCATTCCTGTGCTGCGGTTATCATATCCTCACCTATGCGTTCTGAATATTTCTTCATAATTCCTGCAAAATCCTCAACCGTCTTCCGTTCCTGAGTTGCGGCAATATATCTTATAAAAACCCTAACAT
>JBAXVB010000020.1:0-29365 GCA_037129415.1 Deltaproteobacteria bacterium | reverse complement strand
AAAACGTTTCATGAATTTGATCCTTTTATTACATCCCCCACACCGTAATGGAATGTTCCTGAAAACTCTGCTGTCGTTTCATCTTACTGTTGAATCCATACCAGAACGTATCAGAAACAGGCTTTCACCAGAGGTCATCATCAGTATAGATGATAATACTCCAGACCGACCTTTTTTTCAACTGCCAAGCATAGCAGAGGTATTCATATATTCGCATGGAAACATCTTCCCGTTTGCTCATATGCTCAATCTGGATCACTACTTCATGAAGGGTCTTCTCCATTAAATACATTGCGTGAAATCGAATGGACTTGTATAATTTCGCCAATGTAATGGAAAATTGGAAAGTTTCTGGACGATCTGGGATGCATCTATGGAAAATTCTTGCCCAAATGCAGCAACACTAATGACAATATCCTGATGCGGTTTAAACATTGATGGCTATGGAGAGATGAATCAAGTGCAAACAGTCATTCTTCTGGGGCTGGTGAGTCTGTTAACGGATATTAGTAGCGAAATGGTCTATCCCCTGCTTTCCCTTTACCTGACCACGACATTGGGCGCTACGCCGGCAATCATCGGTGTCATCGAAGGCATTGCCGAAAGCCTTGCAAGCCTTTTGAAAGTCTATTCCGGATACCTGTCGGATAAAACGCAAAAAAGAAAGCCTCTTGCCATTTTCGGTTATGGGGCAGCGGTAGTCGGAAAGCTCTTTTTGTATATGTCCATATCGTGGGGATGGGTGTTGGCCGGACGCGTGGTGGACCGATTCGGCAAGGGGGTAAGAACCGCGCCCCGGGATGCTCTCATCGCCGAAGCCTCCCGGACCGACCAGCTCGGACATTCCTTTGGAATCCATAGATCGCTCGATACTCTGGGCGCCGTGATCGGTATCTGCATTGCCTACATACTTTTTACCGGCGCCCATGTGAATTACACCGATATTTTTCTCATTTCGATGATTCCCGGTATTTTGGGCGTTCTCCTGTTTTTCTGGGTCAAGGAAAAAAAACCGGGAAGATATGGCCCCAAAGTCAAACCACTGACAGGGTGGCAAACGCTTCATCCCAGGCTGAAAGCCTTTTTGTGGGTGACCTTTATCTTCACGCTGGGCAATTCGTCCAATCAGTTTCTGCTGCTTCGGGCAGCCGATCTGGGTTTTAAGCCGGCGGACGTTATTCTGGCCTATCTACTCTTTAACGTCACGTATGCTCTGGTCTCCTATCCCGCGGGAAGGCTCTCCGACCGGATTGGCAGGCGAACGCTTCTGGTTTTGGGGTATCTGTTCTATGGCCTGGTCTATCTGGGGTTTTCTATGGCTTCCACATCCATGCACGTCTGGATTCTGTTTGCGGTTTACGGACTTTATAGCGGGCTGACGGAAGGAGTGGAAAAAGCCCTGGTTGCAGAACTGTGTCCAGGTGAGAGCCGCGCAACGCTGCTGGGTCTGCATGCCACGATCGTCGGAATCGGCCTTCTTCCGGCATCGATCGTCGGGGGGTTGCTCTGGAGAATGATCGGGCCTTCTGCAACATTCCATTTCGGCTGTGTGATGGGAATTCTCGCTGCGATAGGCATGCTCCTCGTGGTCCCAAAACTTGTGCCGGGGACCTGCCCACGATAAAGAAGTGATCACCGAATTTCCCTTTGACAAACTGGGGAATTGACGGATAGGGATCGTTATTGGTTTGGCGTTTTATTTTATGACGCTGGATATGAAGAGATTTCGAACTCAAGAGGTGGACCGGCGACAAGAAATCAATCTAATGTCGTCAACAATGTCATCAATATGGGTATTTCGGTATGCTATGGCTCCGGATGCTATGAGATCGCTATTGGTCTCATCCTCAAAAGTTAAGATTCTTTGACCATTTTCAAGTGCTCTGCGCACGGTAGTCCAAACTTTCCCATTTTTTGCGGCATGGGGCACAAGGATCGCTTCAGCCAGCATTGCAACTATATCATTTCTAAGAATGGCTCCGGATGAGGTGATTCGCCTGACTTCGTCACCGAAAAAAGATAAAACAAGCAGGCGGCCATCCGCCAGTGCTTTTCGGGCCTCTTTACCCATCCGCAGGTTATGCAGGCTTCTTGCCGGACAGAGTACTACGGGTTGAGAGCCTCGTAATAATAAATCCATGCAATCCCGCTCAATTGGAGAGTGAAACCCTCCGATCATCACGATCTTTTCGTTCCGCAACCTGCGAATGACATCAAAAGTTTTGATAATGATGCTTCCCGAACATTGGATGGAGGCAATCAAACCGATTCCCGGGTACTGTAAGATATCCAGGTTTCCAGCCGCAGCAATAGATGCAGGCGCTAAATTACCCAATTGCCGAGTCAGTTGGACTGGGTATTGGACATCATTTTGCCATATCTGAAAAACTTTCATAACTATCTTGCCGCTTTTTGACCGTCCATCTGTTTATCCCGATTGGACATTTTTGTTCACAACGATTGGTTTTCTGCAACACGAAGCGTTTGCTGTGTTTCTTCAAACGTGTAGGTCGCCAAAGATGGCAGAAATCGGGACATCCTCTGGATAGCTCGGGTTGATTGATCCCATGGCATAAACTTCGTCCGTGGCCAGGTCATAAAAAGGAATCGTTTTGCACGGGTCATGGCAACGAAAGCCTCGTTTTTTTCTTCTTCAAGCGCTTTTCCTCCCATGCGAACGGCGCGATAATCAGGAAAAGCGCCTTCCACCATGCCCATGATGAAGACAATGTCGAACTCCAACCCTTTCACCGAGTGAACCGTAGCCAGGGCTAATCCGTTCTGTTTCGCTTGGGGAGATGCCAGTCCCATGGCCATAAAATTGCGGAAATGTCCCAATGAGCGTCGATCCATAGGGTTCTCTTGGGCATACCTGCGCCAGGTATCTGAAAGATAAGCCATATCCTGCATTAGCAGGGCCGATTCCGATGCCACGACTTCTCCATGTCTTTCCGCTGCTTGAGCGGCATAATCCCTTAGACATGCCAATGCCAGTGGGAAATGATTGACATCTTCATTCGCCATGGCCCAGGCCTTAATCAGGTTGCCGAATTCATCACGACGTGTTGGGGTTATGTGTTCCCCCATTCGACAAAGCTGATCAAGCCCACTAATGGAATCGCCTTCGTGAGTGCAGATGATGTCAAAAATCTCGCATAGCTGCCCCCTGTGAAGGCGGTCCATTGGGTTAACAAGAATTCGTAGCCCCAGGTCAAAGACACGGCCGATATCAGATTCCATCTCCCAGACAGATCCCGTGCGCCTAAGATAGAAGGCAATTTCCTTTTCCGCAAGTTTTTTTTCAATTGGTGTGAAGACATATCGGTTGCGTGCCAGTACTATCATACGGTTCAGCGAAATGTCGAGGTCGATCTCTGGATGGTGATTCATTGCAAGCAGTTCCTCTATCTTGTCAACAATCCAGATCGCCTCCATGTCCTCGTTTTCCAATCGCCAAACTTCACAGCACCCACTGAGTGGCGCCTGTGCCTCATCCATACTTTCTGGAAACAACTCGTTGGCGGCACGGATGACCGCCTTGGTCGAACGATAGTTTTCCTTCATTTCGAATTTTTTAACCTGAAAATCAAGAGAAAAACTTTCCAGCATGAAGCTGCGATTAGAGCCGTTAAATCCGTAAATCGCCTGATTTGGATCTCCCATCATCAGAACGTTGCCGTTGTCGGCGGCAAGGATACGAATCAGAGCATATTGCACCTCGTTAAGATCCTGAGCTTCGTCCACGCAAATGTATTTGTAGGTGCGGTTGTACAAACGGGCTACCTGTGGTCGTTCTGTCAATATCCGGTAGGACAGCAACAAAATGTCGTCAAAGTCGATAGCTCCCTGTCCAGCCAATCGTTCACAGTATTCACGATAAACCAATTTTGCCTCATCACGGATGCTCTCATCCTCCATCCGGGGTACGGTTCCAGGCAACTCCCGTTTGCGTCGACTGATGGAGTCAAGCAAATCGTAGAGATATTTTCGCTTCTTCCGCTCACTCCGATGCTGCTGGTAGTATTGGCTCAAGGCGGGGTTGTTGAGCAGTACTTCCTCCATAAGGGAAATCCGGTCACTTTCGCGCTCCATGATCACAGGAGAGCGTTCATACCCGACTGTATGGCCATGGGATTCGATGATCATTTGGCAGAAGCTGTGAATGGTCCCAATATAGGTATTGTCGGACAGGTCAACGATGTCGGCCAGCCGCTCCCGCATTTCTTCAGCGGCCCTGTTTGTAAAGGTCAGTCCCAAAATTTTATAATGTGCCTTGCGATGCTCCAGCAGGTAACGTATTCGCTCCGTCAGAACTCGGGTTTTGCCGCTACCGGCCGATGCTATCACAGCTTGTGCGCCAGTCGTAGTTTCCACAATGGTCCGCTGCTTTGGAGATAGTCTAACCTTCACGTTTCACCTCGCATACCGGGGTCAGCACGCTGTCGATGGCGGCAAACAGTTTTCGTATTTCACCGGGTATCCTTCGATCGTCTGTCAGGGATGCTATGGATTCTGCCCAATGCGGGCTCAATTTTGTTTTATGCGAAGTTAAGTACTCAATAAGCTTCAAATCGGTCCATCCGATTATTTCCTTCGTTTTTGCCTGTTTGTGGTTCTCGTTGGTAAAACTCGGCGCTTCGAATGCAATGACGGCCGCCTTGAATTGCGCCTGATATCCTTCATGGATCAAATACTGTTCGATGTCTCTCCCGCCCGGCAATACAAACACATGGTTATGAGGCATTGACAACCCCAACGTGCTGAGAGCCGCGGTGACATTGTTTATTGTTTTTGCCTCGCCGTCGCTGAAGATAAACCAGGGAATTGACATGGACTCTGCCACGCGCAAAAATGGAAGGTATTTACTCCCACCGCCTGCACCCGCGAAAATGACCCCACGCATAAACGGGGCCATTCCCCAGTGTGCAAGTGCAAAGATCGGCAATGCCTGTTCCTCGGTTTCTCCCTCGAATAATACTATTGCCTGGGCAAACAGTAGTTCTCCACGCGTGTTCATGACCTCCCGACGAATTTTGCGAATATCTTCTGGGGTAAGCGCCGCAAGGTTCAATGTCGAGACGATCGCTTTTGAACCTGTTTTTTGGAAGTGCCGAATATCGGCCAATTCGGACTGCGCCACGATATGTGGGGAATGGGTGCTGATTATTTTCTGACCGATGCCGTTTTTAAGTTGGTCATAGACACAACGCTGAGCATTGGGATGGAGGTGGGCCTCGGGCTCTTCCAAAGCCAGGACGGGATGAAAAGGCTTTCCGACAGCCTTGCCTGCCTGCTTGTTCAGCCATGAAACATAAGCTTGATATGTCAACAGGGAGGCCCAGCTTCGGGTTCCCTGGCCATGGCAGTCCAATGCAAAGGTCGAGGAATTGCTGTCACTGAACTGGACATCCAGGCTTTTGGTAATATCTCGAAGATTCTTGCTTACAGGAGTGATCTCGACCCCTTCGCCATAGGATGGCATCGTACGGTTCAGTTCGCGTAGGCTATTACGCACATGGCTCAACAACTCGCTATGGGCGACAATATCTGCATTTAGAGCGCTGAGCTGTTCCTCGATCTCCTTCACAGCATCGAGCGGGATATCCACCTTGGTTAGCAGGCGTCCGATATACGACGTGCGGTTGCGAAGATCCACCACTACATCACGCTGGGCATCTATCAAAAAGACGACAATTTGTTCGAATCGTCCGCGCAACCGCTGTTTTTCGGGTGTACCAAGCCAATCCGCGTTTTCACGCCAATCGTTCAGCACAAAACGCTGAATGGCGTAGTCGTTGCGGAGTGGATCGAACACAACTCGGGTGCGAACAGCTACATATTGACGGGCATCTTTATCAAAGTTGATAAGACCGCCTCCCAGTTCCGTGTTGATCCAGGCGTCGTAGAATTCGTCGATGCGCTCACCATTCTCCCCCAAAGGAATGATTCTCAGATCGATGACAATCGTATTTTCCGGAATGTCAGCAATACCGATTCCCTGGCCCATATAAAAATCATCGGCACTCACCACTCGTCGATCTGCACCTAACGCCAGATGCATGGCCTTGAGAAACGATGTTTTGCCTGAGTTGTTCATGCCGACCAGCACTGTAACCGACGACAACGCCACCTCGACATTGTGCAACGAGCGAAAATTGGAAATCCTGACCCGGTCAACAAGAATACCCATTGAAATTATCCCCTTATTTTACACATCACCTACGATTGCTTGCAGCCAATGATTTGGCCTTGGGGCATCCGCTCCATTGCTGTTATGTTCTGCAAGTTTTTCAAGGTAGTTTGACAGTTTAAAGTCGGGCTTACGACATTCCTGATTGAATTGGCTCAACCAATCACCAGCCAACCGCTGAAAGCTATGACGATTTTAGGGCAATGATAACAGGAAAAAAATTATGCAAATGAAAAGATTATTATCTTCTTTTTCCCAGGCCAGGTATTCCTGCATATTTTTTAAAAGATCTTTTCCATCGATTTTTTATATGCTCATTCCAATCAAAATCGTTATACATAGCTCGTTTAACTTTAATTTCATTTCTTGCTTTTATTGCTTTTAAATAGCTATCTAATTTAAGCTTAATTTCATTTTCTAACGTAAAGGAATTATTGCTAAGTGAAGAAAATTGAAATTCTTTACGTGATTTCTTGTGATTTATATCAAATTGAATTGTTATGATGGCTTCATCATTTTTCCTGGTTTCAAAACCTACTACAATGCCTAAGCCGTACTTACTATGTCGAACTTTTTGATTGATGAGGGATTTCCAGAATACATCAGACAGAATGCTTTCTGAAATGAGATATTGTAGATCATAAATTTCATCCTCAATAATCATTTAAGGTTACCTATGGCCCTCCGAAATGCAACTTGTGTCTTCAAAATACACTAAGTAAAACGAGTTTTTTTACGTTTTCCTCATTCCTCTTCCTCTAACTTTCCGTCATTCCGGCCCATGCGATACTTGATATCGTAATTAATGATGAAATCAAGCTCTTCGTCGGAGAAGCCGTAATGCTGGGCGAGCACTTGGTCGATTTGGTCGATGATGGGTTTGGATTCACCGACGCGAAAATTGATTTCTTTACGCACGCTCCCGTCCGCTCGGTTTCGTACTCGACTTTCTGCGTGCTTATACAGATCATCGAGAAAATTGTCGGCAAGCCGTTTCATAGAAGCGTCTCCAAACAAAGATTCGGGAACGGGCATTACGTCGATATCACGCTTCGTGACATGGTAGCAGTCTGAGATGCCAATCCAGAACCAGTAATAAAGTGATGACGACAGCAAACAAATGACTGCGCTACTCGTGCCTTTGTTAAGGCGAAGTTCCTTGTATTCGTTTGACAGCTGATCACGGATGCACTTCCTAAAATATCGTCCTCCGCTGTGGCAGTAGACTAACTCGGATTCTGTTGGGTCACCGCGCAATCGAGTAAAATTTGAATAATCTGCAAGTCCGGCAAAAATGCGGCGCTCGAGTAAGTTTCCTAGTTTAGGAAAGGAACTAATCTTCTCTTCCAGAAAGCCATCAGTATAAGCCAGCATTTGAAACAGAGCTGGGCGTGAGTGTTCGCCCCAGCGGTTGTAAGACGTTGAGAATACAGTCGGGGAGGATATCGCCACCGATCTCTGGGCGACAACAATCGTTAGATTCATATCAACACCGACAAATAGCTTTGCAGGCCGCACGGCGAAGTTGCTGATGTAAAGAGGTGAAAACTTGTTTTTCAGCAAACGCATCAGCGGCAACATACGTTGTGTCGAAATTGAACTGATCGGCACGATAACTCCGATCCTGCCTTTAGCGCGTAGCAATTCTGCAAACTTCTCCAGACACAGCGCAAAGAGGTTGCCTGTATCGATAAGTTCAAGATTTTGGATCGAATATTGCCCTGAGATGTTGGATATTTCAACATAGGGTGGATTCCCAATCACCACATCAAACCCACCCCCGTGCATGATTCCGTAAAACTCCACAAACCAGTGAAATGGCTGGTGGCTGGCCTTCCATTTGCTCAATGCCATCTCATAAGAGCTTTTGGATTTAAAACTGCTTGCCACGATACCATATTCGGAGGCAAGGTAGCAGTCCAGTTCATCATCAAGAATTTTAAGCCGATTGCGCAAAGTTTGTTTGTCCTGACCAGTAACTTTACCTCCATGAGTGGTCTGCTGGACGCGGAATTGCTTGAACGTCTTTTCGGCGATCAGCAGATTATCCTCAAATTGTTGATAAGCATCCACTATTTCTCCGAATGGCAGAGTTGTCTGTTTCTGCTTCCCGTCAATCTTTTCGCTGAATGCCTTGCGAGCCTGATCTTCCGTGGCATAGCCGATCAGCGTGTTGCCGGCGCGGATGTTGAAATCCATGTCGGGCAGGGGTTCGATCTGCTCCGCCGTTTCCACCTGAGCCACCAGTTTGAGAAAGAGACGCAGCTTGCAGATTTCCACTGCCTCGGCCATTATGTCCACCCCATACAGGTTATTGATGATGATGGATTTCAGAACGAAGTAGCGCTCACTGGGGTGTTTTCCGATTTGGGACAAAACATCCTTGAAATCGCTGAACTGTTTGGGATGGTGGGGCTTTCCTTCGATATCTTCGATGAACCGCGCCATGCGTTCCAGGCAGTCGCTGTACAGGGTTTCAAGGATACGCAGTGCGGCAAACAGGAATGCGCCGGAACCGCATGTGGGGTCCAGCACTGTGACTTTTTCGATAGCCTGCCAGAAGGCGCGGAGTAGTTCCGGACCTTCGCTGGTGACAATGGCGTCGCGGGCGAACTGCCAGATATCCAGATTCAGGGTGATCAGATCGTTGATATGATGAACTGCGCCATTTTTGAGTTTTTCCCGGATTTCCAGGCATCGGGATCGCCGGTTGACGTACTCCCGCCAGGTTTCCGTGACTAAGCGCAGGGGATCGCCCGATGATGCCTGATGCAAGTTGTAGCGCTTGTCATGCATTCGGGATTTTGGATTGTGCATACCGGTTTGAACAAAATCGGGCAAATCGTTTTCCGGAATCAGGGAACCATCAACCCGAATGATACCGTGTTTGACCGCCGGATAAATGTAGCGGTCCGGTTCCTCTTGAAGCAGCTTCCACAGAAAAGTGTCGGATTTGAATGCGATAGGGCATTTCTTTTCAGCAGCATCAAAGAGAAAGGGAATGAGGGTATTCTTGCTGATATACTCGGTGATGTCCTCTTTGGTGTAATAGGCCCCCATCTGTTTCTGGTTGATGTATTTTTCGAAAATATACCCCACCACGTCGGGGTTGATCTCATTATCCACGCGCAGCGGCCTATCATCCAGGTGCCAGCAGTACTGGTCAAAGAAGGCAAACAGGTTTTCGAAAGCATTGTCCGGGATATCGATTTGGGGATACCGCACTTCTAATTGATGCACTTCGAAAAAACCGCCATTCAAAAAGGGAACCCGTCCCAGAAGCTTCTCCATGGCCAAGTCAAGTTTGCGATCGGATGGCGATTTACCCAGACCGTCGTGAAACAGTCGAAGCAGGAAATATCGATAGAAGGTTTGGAATCTGTCCTTGCCACTGGCTTGTTGAACCATTGCAAGGCGATTCTTCAGATAGTCGGTATCGCCGTCCAGAAACCCTTTTTTCTGGATAAAATACACAAACATCAGGCGGTTGAGCGTCAGCGACGTGTACCATGCCAGATCGGATGCTGTTTTTATGCCCTGAACATGCTTGAAAAATGCCGCATGCTCTGCCTTGAAGCGATCATAGAACTTTTTCGTGATTTTATCCACGTCCAGAGCAGCCCTGACTCGACCGGCAACATCCACAACCGTGATGCCATCCTCCTCATCCATGCTGACGGCAATCTGATTGAGTCTCTGAATCAGCGGATCACCGGACTGATTCACATCAAAACGATGATCCCGGCTGGCCAGGGGCTTGCCCGGCTCGCGTCGGACCCAGTGCCAGATTTGCCTGCCGCTTTGATGGTCGGCATAGATCACGAAATGCTCCCGTACCGATTGGGTGACCTTGTGATCGATTTTCAGTCGTGTGGGTCGATCCGGAATCATGGAGCAGACAAATGCGACAAAGCCCCGTTTCTGTGCGATAGCCGTCAGGCAAACAGTGTCGTCGCCCACCGGAATGTCCAACCGGGCATGGTGGTTATCCCAGCCCAGGTGTTCACGAAACAGTGTTGAAAATTCATAAGATTTTAAACATTTTCTTGCAGCGGCTGCATCTATTTTCATTGGATGGCCCCTTCATCTGTGTTGCGCAATCCCATGGAGCAGATCACTTGCGGTTCGGTTGTTTCTGTATCTTCACTAACACGGCACAAACGGACATCCTGTCGGAGGGATAACACCAATTCCGCCAAATTCGTATCACTGACACCGCTCTTTAGTTGCCGATTAAGTGTGTCAGTGGCCGTCTGGAGCAGGGGGTATTTATATATATCATCTATGGCCTTGAGCAGCTCGGTGTCGGTGAAAAGCGACCCGCCAAGCGTATCGACATGGGCCTTGAGGCGTTCATAGGTGCGGAAACGTGCGCCAGAGGGTCGACCGAGCTGGCCGCCTACGGACTTTTCGGTATCAATGATAATTTTGACTCCCTTCGCCACCATTTCATGATGTTGGTCATGGCGCAGCAGAGCGGCCATATCGGGTGGACACTCTGCTGCTTTCAGAATAGCAAATTGCGACTCCGTGACGCTGTTGCCTGTTTTGTCTATCCAGGCCATGGCATCGTTTCCTTCGGAGGTACGCAGATAAACCAACGCTCCCTCTGGCTGGTTGATGGTTGGCTGATGCGGCCGTGTGGAATACACCACGTTCGGCATGGCAGGGATAATCTTCTCAAGATCGGGGTTAAGGTCAATGGCGTTTTTCCATATTTGGTAGGCGTACGAGGCCAGATCAACCTCGGTGTCTTCTTCGCCGTCCAGGATGTCTGCTTTTTCAGTAAAAAGGTCGCGCACGGTCTGGTCTTCATCTTGATCCTCAAAAAAAGTTTCGTCGGTCCCGACTACATCGGCATTTTCCTGCAGACGTTGCCGTACGCGCGCGCGAAGTCGAATGATTCGCTCCACCCCATCAGTTGGCAGAAAGGAGTAGCACAGGATAGTGTCGGCTTGCTGGCCGATCCGGTCCACTCGGCCTGCACGTTGGATCAACCTGATGATAGCCCACGGCAAATCATAGTTGACTATGACAGCGCAGTCCTGAAGATTCTGCCCTTCGCTGAGTACATCCGTAGCTACCACGACGCGCAATTCGTCTTCCGGCTTAACCTGCTTTCGCTTGTTGTTACTCACAGGGCTGAAGCGATAGGCCATAGCTGTCGGGTCGTCTGTGTTTCCCGTAATGCCGGCCAGAGAGGATACACGTCGCGCCTGCAATTGGGTTTCAAGATAGTTCACTGTGTCGGCAAACTGCGAAAAGACCAGCACCTTGTCCTTTGGATGACGTTGGGTCAGCAAAGAAAGAAGGGCCTGGAGTTTGGCGTCCCGTTCGGCGTTCCACGCACCGGCGCGAGCCAGGACAGTCAAGAGCGAAGCGGCATCCTCTTTCAGATCATTTTTCAGCGCAGCGCCAAACAGCTCCGGCCTCAGCCATTTGAAACGCCGCTTGAAATCGGAAGTGTAGATATTATAAACCACAGCCGCCCGCTCACGAAAATTTTTCTCGGTCAAGGCATTTATAAAAATGCCGAGAGGTTCGACGGCTTCGCTGTTGCTGTCGGTTTCTGCGGCCGGTTCCCACAACTCACTGTCCTGATCGTTGGCCCATGTGTCAAGCAATCCGAAATCCTGGGTTCCGATGGAAAGGGGCAATCCATTTTCAATGGCATGCAGGAAGATAAAATTTCTCAGGATGTGACGCTCCACGGAAAGGAGAAAGGCATGGCCGCTACTCTCAAGCCGCTTAAAGAGGTTGGTGCGGCAAAAGCCAATAAGACGTGTGCCGGCCCGTGACAAATCCGCCAGCACCTTGGCCTCTTCCGGCGTGGGCGGCTTGTGAGGCGATGGCTTTTGGGCAAAATATCTCTTGGCGCCGAGGCCGTAACGGGGGAGTTTTAAATTATTGATTGCACCAACCACATCATCTGAAAAGAGTCGTGCATAAGGATCATTCGGGTCGTTATCACTAATGGTGAACGTTACTGTCTTGGGAACCCGGTCCGGAAAATACGATCTTGATCCGTCGGCGAACTCCAGAAATTTTCGATTTCGATCCGGGTCAAATCTGGCATAATTTTCCTTGATAAAGCCGCGGGTGCGGCGAACCAGGTAGAGGCGCATCAAATCCCGCCAATCGTCTGCATGGGCGCTTTTCTCGAAAGCCGCCAGGGATCGGACCGGAATCTGCATTCGCAGCAGTTCATTTTCGCTTTTTTCGCGGATGAACTTTTCTGGTCGAATTCCGATGTCCTTGTGTGGATCAATAAACAATCGAAGCTGGTTTGAGAGATCAATATACGTCTTGTTATAGGGTGTGGCCGAAAGGAGAACAACGCGGCTGTCGTTTATGCTGATGTATTCGGCAATGGCCCGATATCGACCGCCCTCCCGGTTTCGCAGGTTGTGACTTTCGTCGATGACGACAAGGCGAAAGCGCTTCAGCTCGGGAAGCTTTTTTTGAACCTGGGTAATGGATAAAACCTGGGCGCGCAGGCGATATTGCAGGCGATAGTCTTCCCACATGCGGACCAGATTTTTCGGGCAGATAATCAGTGTTTCAAGGCCGTGATCATCCTCAAAAATCCGCGCAAGGGCAGTGGCCATAAGGGTCTTGCCAAGACCAACCACATCACCTATCACAACTCCGCCTCTTTTGTTTAAATGGTGAGCGGCAATCTTGACGGCGGCAATCTGGAATTCAAACAGTTTGTCGCCGAAATCGCTGGGGATGGAGAACTCGGTAAGACCGAATCTGGCCTCCTGTGATATATGATAGGCCATCTTGACGTAGATGTGATACGGGGGAATCAGCTCCGGACGCGCCCAACTGTCTTGGATTATTTCGACCAGTTCTTTTGAAATATCCACACAAAACCGGTCATTCCAGCGATCTTCGAACCATCTCTCCAGCTTGGAGCAGGCATCGTGGTCGAGTATGTCCACATTCAGCTCGCCCTGTTTCGCCAATCCGGCAAGAGTCAGGTTGCTGCTGCCAAGATAGCCGATGTCGGGGTTAATGGGATCCGGGCGAAAAAGCAGATACAATTTGGCGTGGAGCGAATGACGGAGAAACAGTTTGACGATCACTTTTCGGGATGTGATCTGATCGGCGAGCCTGCGAAGTCCGGCTTCATCTTCATTGGTCGGGAGACCGATCATGAGCTGATTTCGGAAGTCTTGGGCCAGTCGCCGCTTCAACACAATGGCTGTTGACTGATCTATTGGCTTTTCGCCTCCCAGAAGGCTCATTGCGGATCGAAGCTGATCCTGAGGCATCTTCTGCATGCCGATCAACAGCCTGCAGCAGTGATCATTCCCTCCGGACCATCTTTCAACCAGATGATCCACCAACCGCCAGCCCCGCAGATTGAAATAACCGACACAAAAATCCGCCCGTTCCGACAGATCCAGGGCATCAGAGAGAGCCGTCAAAAGATGCTTTTCGATGTTATCAAATATCTGAGGCATTGCAGATCACCTTCCGAATCTCCGTATCTTTTACAACGAAAACCGTGGAGTACATGCTCTGTTCCGAGCCGTTTCGATTCTCACCTTAATCCGAAAAATGGAACCGGCCCAGATAGGCATCCAGCGCTGATCTCGCTTCAGGGGTAAGCTCGGAGCAGCTTTGGATGCCTTTGGCGCCTTCGGCGACTCGGGCCGCAAACACCATGCAGGTAGGCTCACCGCAGGCTTTGCAGTTGGTTTTAGGCAGAAGTTTTAAAATCTCAAACAGCTTGGGCCTGGGGTTTGACTGAGAACTGGGTTCGATCTGATCCCGCCGATCCCAGGCATCATTGATCTCCCGCTTGAGCCACTCGATGATTTTGCGTGCTTCCGCCTCATCCTTGAGCGCATTGACCGCGATCTTGCGACCGTGAACCGTGATGAGCTTGCCCTGAGCTTTGAAAGTGACGGACGGCGGGTCCCGCAAATATTCAAAACCGCCCAGAATCGTATTCAGGTAAGGCAGAACATCGGATACATCCTGCGCAAGGTGCGCAAAACAGTGAACGGATATGGCTCCTGGATTGCATTTTGAGTTAAAAATCTCCAGTTCATAATTTTCGAGCAGCATGGTTTACCTCCAATTCCATCCATGTCTTGTGGACGGCTCAAATCGCTGAAAGTGGTATGGAATGGGCGGATGTGGTCAGCGGCAGAGATTGCCCAACCAGACAAATCAAACCGCCCGGACCTATAGGCAGCTTCAGTTTTTCAAGAGACTGAAAATGCCGAACATCGTTTTTCCCCGGAGATGCCGTTTTTTTAATCTCCAGAGGATAGACCAAACCATCCTGAACGATGAGTAGATCGATTTCCTTTTGGTCCTTGTCCCGATAATAATAAAATGGCGCACGACGACCATTATGCCAGTAGCTCTTCAGCAGCTCTGTCAGTATCCATGTTTCCAGGATTGCGCCGGACATGGCGCCTGCCTCAAGCGTTTCCGGACTGGACCATTCGGTTAAATAGGTGCATAATCCGGTATCAAGAATATAGAGTTTGGGTGTCTTCACCAGGCGCTTGGTTACATTCGTGTGATAAGGCTCTAGCACGTAGGCGATTCCGGAGGCCTGCAAGATAGAGAGCCAGCTTTTTGCAGTGTTTGGGGAAACATCCGCATCTCGTGCAAGCTCCGCCAGATTAAGCATTTGAGCGGTTCGGGCCGAAGCAGCCCGAAGAAACCGCAGAAAAGCCATCTCATCGCCGACCTTGGACAGCATGAAGAGCGCCGGATCTCGCCTGGCAAGGTCCAGAACCAGTGGATCATCAAGGGTGACATATCCCCTGTCGTTCTGGCTGATATGCTGAAGAAACGTCGTTTTACCCACTTGCCTGGCGCCGGTGACCAGCAGCACGGGAAATTGTTTGGCCGCTGTTTTAACAAAAGTTTCAAGAGTTCTGAATAGATACACGACGCTGTCCTTTTTCATCGGCTGATGTGCAATGTGTTTGCAGATTAGACGGCATTATGCGTTTTGTCAAGAATCCGGTTGAAAAAGGGAACTTATCGTTTTTAAAGTTCAATTTGCAAAGCATATTTTCCTTTGATATTATCATAATTATGATATTTTAAAGTCACAATTATGAGAGGATGTTTGCCATGCCATTGATAAGACCCATATCCGACTTGCGCAATCGGGCGCTTGAAATATCCGAGATTTGTCATACCGAGGAACAACCCATTTTTATCACACGTAATGGCAAGAATGACATGGTTGTGATGAGTCAGGCACATTATGAACGACTTCAAGGCTTGATTGAATTGTATCATAAGCTGGGTGAGGCCGAAATACAGGATGCGAGGGGTGAACAAGGGATTTCCCACACAGAACTTATGAATAAGCTCAAGAATAAAATCTTATGACAGATTCACTGGAAATACGATATTTGGCGACAGCAGAAAGAGATATGGACGACATTTTTGAGTATATTATGAAGGATAACCCAGGTGTGGCTGCATCACTTCTTGAAGAGATTGATCGATCAATTTCCCATCTGTCATACAACCCCGAACTCGGCGTCGTTCCGAAAGATGATCGATTGAAGAAACTTGGGTACCGCGTTTTGATTATCAAAAAATACCTTGTTTTTTATGTTATTAAAAACGAGTCTATCCAAATTCGACGCATTCTCCACGGCGCCAGGCAATACGGCTTTCTTTTTTAACACCCCAAATCGCTCCGACCAGAATTTCATTCGCCTTATTCTCGCTATATTTCTTTACCGTGAAAATACGCAGTTCTCCGATCACAGGAAGAAATAGGTGGCCAGCAGGCCGGTGATACTCATAGTGACGGTGTACGGTAAGGCCAGTATGACCATTCTGCCATAGCTCAGGCGTATGACCGGGGCCAGTGCCGAGGTCAGCAGAAAGAGAAAGGCTGCCTGACCGTTGGGTGTGGCGACGCTGGGGATGTTGGTGCCAGTGTTTATCGCTACGGCCAGCTTATCGAACTGATCCATTATGATCCGAGCTTGCTCTGCGGCATTCTGAGGCAGAGCTGCATACACTTCGGACCGGGCTATATGGGGACCGGTCAATTTTTCCATGAGCAGTGCGCCGCTCATTCCAATATCGGGAATAAGGCCCAGTGCATCTGTGATATGCATTTTGGTTTCGGAGATATAGACCGTGGCGACAAAAACATTATCGGAGATCATCGACAGCAGACCGTTGGCGATATAATAGGCCGCCAGTTGCGTATTGCCCTTGAGGCTGAGGACATAGCTGATTACCGGCCCAAACAGGTGCTGGTCGTGAATTACGGCTACGATGGTGAAAAAAACTACCAAAAGGGCCGTGAACGGCAGTGCTTCCTTAAAAGCTTGTCCCAGTTGATGCTCTTCGACAATACCGTTCAGGGCGGTCAAGAGAACAATAACCGACAGGCCGATAATGCCGACAGCAGCCAGATGAAACGCCAGGGCCAGGATCAGCCATATTCCCGTCAAACCCTGGATGATCAGCTTGGCCTGCCCCTGCCTGCCCCGCCTGGACTCCATTTTTATTGCAGTTTCAAGGATATGGGAACGGATATTGTCGGGCATTTCCGCGCCATAGCCAAATAATTTCAATTTCTCGACCACGATACAGGTCAATAGACCGACGGCCAGCACCGGCATCGAAACCGGGGCTACATTGATAAAAAAGGTAGTAAACTGCCAGCCCATCTCACTGGCGATGAGCAGATTCTGAGGCTCACCGACCAGTGTACAGACACCGCCCAGGGCGGTACCCACCGCGCCATGCATCATCAAGTTTCTGAGGAAAGCCCGGAATTCTTTTAGTTCCTGCCGCTGGACCTCCTTGAGTGTCTGGTCGCAGGTCAGGTCATGAGTACTCAGCATATCCATATCGGATGCGAAACGGTGGTAAACATCGTAAAATGAATATGCCACGGCGATGATCACGGCCGTCACTGTCAACGCGTCCAGAAAAGCTGACAGGAAGGCGCTGAGGAAACAGAAAAGAAGGGAAATCAGAATCTTCGACCGAACGCTTATCAGAATACGGGTGAAGGTGAACTGCAGGAAGTCCTTCATAAAGAAGATGCCGGCCACCATGAAGATCAGCAGCAGGATGACCTCGAAATTATTGAGGGCCTCTTTATAGACCGTTTCCGGACGGGCCAGGCCGATGGCCACTGCTTGAAAGGCCAATAGACCGCCGGCCGGAAGTGGATAGCACTTCAGCGCCATGGCCAGGGTGAAGATAAACTCTCCGATGAGCACGCATCCGGTGATAAACGGCCCGGCTGTGTACAGCAGGATGGGATTGGTGATCAGAAAAGCGATTATCGCCAGTTTATACCAGCCTGGCGCGTTTCCCAGAAAGTTTCGGATAAATGCTCCTGTGAATGTTTTTGTCATGAGTTTCCCTATATGTTGGAAGTGAATGAAAATAGTCGTTGAGCTTACGGCAAGATAATTGACCAGTGCAATGGTAATATGGCAAAATGAGTCCGTTATTACTTGGTCAGGTCCTCATCCTGAGGTTTTTTGCGGACAAAGATTCTGGCGCCGAGAATGCCGATTTCGTAGAGCGCCATCATGGGGATGGCCATAAGTGTCTGTGAAACAATATCGGGCGGCGTTAAAATGGCAGCGATGATAAAAATCATAAGGATGGCGAATTTTCTGTTTTTGGTCAAAAAGTCAATGGAAATAATACGCAGTTTTACCAGAAAGACCAGGACCAACGGGAGTTCGAAAATCAGGCCGAAGACCAGCAGAAACAGCGAGGCAAAGCTTAAATACTCCCGCATGGTCAACAGCGGCCGGATGGTGTCCGTGGCGAAACTGAGAAAAAACTGAAAACCGATGGGAAAAACCACAGAATAGCCGAAAAAGGTACCGCCTATAAAAAAGAATATGGACAGCACCATGATGGGGGCAAGATGTCGTCTTTCTTCGGAGTAAAGCCCTGGAGCGATGAATATCCAGAATTGGTATAAAATGACGGGAATGGCCAGGAGGATTCCGGACAAAACGCCACTTTCAGATAGGTAAAGAACGCCTCAGGAAGGCTGGTAAAAATCAGTTTTTCATCTGGCTGCATGATCGAAATCAGCGGGGCTGTCAGCAGGTGAAACAACCATTCCTTAACGCTGTAAGCCAGAACAAATCCGATGCCGATAGCGATAAAACAGATGATCAGGCGCTTTCTCAGCTCTTCCAGATGGGACGTGAAAGGAATTTTCTCTTCATCGTTCATGGGAGTATCCTGTCAGTTGGTGGTACGGGGAGGCTCATGGGTCTTGGGGCAGCTTCTTCAGGAGAAGGTAGTGGGGTGGTGATTTCTGAAGCGGACGCGGACGCAATGGTGCCTGTCGCAGGATGAGTGTCGTTCAAAGCATCATGTGATTTATTAACGGTGTCCGGGTTGTGATTCACTTCCAGGGATTCTTTGATGTCACTGGTGGCCCGCTTGAACTCATTCAGCGCCTTTCCCAGAGACTTGGCCACATCAGGCAGCTTTTTCGGGCCGAGAATGATGAGCGCGACAACCAGAACCAGTATCAATTCCTGCATTCCGATACCAAACATAATTTTCTCCTGTCGAGGGTGTTCCAACCATCAGGCAATCCGTGGCTGATAATCAATTCCGCACATACATCCATTTTCCAGTCCATGAAAAGCGTTTGTAAAACAAAACACGAAATCATTACCATTAAATATCATCCTTGAAATTTATACTTTTTATGTGAATGTTCCCAAGAGTCAAGACTTCCAAGTAATAAATTGGGTCCTGTTTATCCCTACGATATCAAACGGGCGCCCCACTTGCACCATTCCTCCAGATTTCCCCCAAAAACCATTATAAATATGATAATACACACTGACTCGCGCACCTTGGCATCGGTTCCCTGTGGTTGAAATTTCTCAAAAGTAGAAGCTTCTTATCGCTTGACGCGATGCGTTGGGGCAAGGCGACCGGCAAGCACCTTGTCGATGCGAACACCATCCATATCGACGATCTCAAAACGCCATCCATTTGCATTGCAGATGGCCCCGGTGGCCGGAATTTCCCCCATCTGTTCCAGCAAAAAACCTGCCAATGTCTGATAATCACCTTCTTGCGGCAAGTTGATGCCCAATTTGTCCGCCATTTCATCCGCGGGAATCCAGCCGGAAAGCAGCCATGAACCGTCCTGTCTGCGCACCGCAGCCGGTTCCGAAAAGTCACTATCCGAGCGGAATGCACCGGCGATGGTCTGTAAAATGTCGGCAGGAGTCACGACCCCTTGAAAATGGCCATATTCGTCATGTATCAGCGCCATTGGCATCTCGGCTGATTTGAGCAGACCCAATGCATTGAGCGCTTCCTCTGTTTCAGACATCATCGGAGACTTGTGAACGAATTTTTGTATGTCAAACGGGCATTGCCGCATCATTTCCGCCAGTGCTTCACGCACCTCAATCACGCCGATCGTTTTATCAATCGAGCCTTGCCCGGCAGGGAGCCGCGAATGAGCGGCATCGATAAGACTTTCGCGCAGCATGTTTTCAGTAGCGCTGATATCGATCCATTCAACTTCCAGGCGCGGGGTCATCACGCCGCGCACCGGGCGGTTGCCGAGGCGAAGCACGCCAGAAATCATGCGCTTCTCGCTGGATTCCAGCACGCCGAAACTTTCAGCCTCGGCTACCAGCTTTTTGATTTCTTCTTCTGTAACCTTGTTTTCGACTTCGGGATTTTGTCCCATCACCCAGAAAATCAAACGGGATGATTTATCCAGCAGCCACACAATCGGTGTGAAAATGAGCGAGACTATCGTCATGAAAGTCGCCACCGCACAGGCGATCCCCTCGGCATTGCGCAACGCCAAATGTTTGGGCACCAATTCGCCGATAACGATCGAAAAATAGGCGATGACGGCAACCACCCCTCCGAAGCCCAAGGGTTCCGCAATATGTAAAGGCATGCCCCGTGCCGATAGCCAGCCTGTGAGATACGCACCGTATGTAACGCCCGAAAATGCGCCAGAAAGGATGCCGATCAACGTAATGGCGATCTGTACAGTCGAAAGAAAGCGCCCCATGTCGGAGGCAAGCGCCAAGGCCCGGAGCGAACCGTGCGTCCCGGATTCGATCATGGCTTTAAGGCGTGTCGGACGTGATGAGACGATTGCAAGTTCCGAAAGAGCAAAAAGGCCGTTGAGTAGGATAAGGAAAATGATGATCGTCAGTTCAAACACGCCTGGTTCCTTTTAAATGAGGTAACTACTCAGCCTGCAGCCTGTGTGCTTGTATCCATCCGAAAAAGGCCGGGATCACATCAACGGCAAGCCCCACAATCAAAATCGCGGATAAAATATGAAAAATGTTTAAAGGGATATCCTTCCATCCCATGAAGCCCATCACCACAAATATTCCCGTAACTCCCGGTACTATGGCGAGCAGAGAGTTGATGAAATTCCTGTAAAGAAGATAAGTTAGAACAACACGTCTTTCGTTCACTTCCTTGAACACTGTCCCAAATAAAAAAGCCGCTAACCACGAATCAATCGTGATAGCGGCCCGGCCATCATTATTACCTCTGAGAATACTGCATTCCCAGACCCTTAATAAAATTCAACTTTAGGTTGTTTAACATAATCGCCATGTTTTGTCTACTCAAAACGACCAGCTTCACTGAATTTGGTTCAATTCCGTTGTGTTTTACCCTTGTTGTATGGGGATTGTCGCCTTGTACAACTGCCGAACCATGGCGCGCTGGTGCAGCCTGGCTCCACCCCTGCTGCTTGGGTGGTTCGTCATGACGAGATTTTTCAGATCGATATGCTCATACGACCCGTCAAAGCGGGGTAAGAGGATAGGGAAGTTGACATTCTTGAGCATCGAAATATAGTAAGAAAATCATAAGGTAATGCATACAGTTCTTGGCGGATTGGAACTGGAATTTTGACTTGACATAAGCATCATAATGTAATAGTAATTTCATTACAACATTAATATGTAATTAATATTTCAAATATGGCGGCCATAATGAAAAATACTGGTGTTATACTCCCCCTTCCAAAAACTCCACTGACACGGCTCCAGGCCAGGCTGGCCGACTACATCCTGCAACATGTAGATGATGTTGTGTTTATGACTGTGGCCCAGTTGTCCGAAGTTTCAGGTGTGTCAGATGCCACTGTTGTTCGTTTGGCACAAACTCTGGGTTTCGATGGGTTTCCAGAAATGAAGCATCACCTGCGCTTCTTCATGATGGCCGGGCATGACACTGTTTCACGACTCAAACATACCTCGCGGAACATCAGCAGCGTGGATGAACTCGTATCAGTGATGGTCCAACAGGACGCTAAAAATCTGGCGGAAACAGCCGAGAATCTTGATAGCGGCAACATCATTCGGATTGCACATGTTCTCAAGGATGCCGAAGATATCAACATCCTCGGACTTCGGTCCGCCCATTCTCTGGCCGTTTTGCTGTCGAGCACTCTCGGGTTTCTGGGGAAGCGGGTGCGTCTGATTGTGCCGGGCACCGGGGAAATGTGGCGGGATGTAAGTATGATTTCGCATGATTCGGTACTGGTAGCGATTTCCTTTCCGCGCTACACCCGATTGACGGTTGAGGTGGTTGAAGCTGCCCATCTGGCAGGAGCCGTGGTTGTCAGTCTGACCGACTCGCCGCTTTCACCGCTCGCGCCTTTTTCGGATCACATATTGACGACGCGGTGCCGTTTCGACGGCTTTATCGAGTCCTATGTGACGATTCTCAGCCTTATAAACGCACTGGTTACCGCAGTTGCTTTTCTGGACGGGGAGAAAGCTGTGACGCAACTAAGAAGGATGGAACAGTTGTGGGAGGAAAAAAACATTTATTACAGGGCGGAAAAATGGGATTTGCCGAGCTGGGCGGTTGATTCGCAGTCCAAAAAAAGTGAGATGTCCCAATAAAACAGGAACCCATAGTGGGTTATTGAGATAGGCGTTCAATTTGAGCTTTGATAGGCGTGTATGGGTTCAGTGGAGAATGATACAGCAAGGAGGCTTTTATGATAGAGGAAGTGAATCTTGGAGAAATTGAACGGGTGCGACTTATACTGCGCGGCGGGGCAGCAATCGACTGGAGACGATTGAATCTCTCGTCTGCTGATGAGTGCAGCGCAATCTTGCGAGCAAATGAGATTTATCCGGATGATCCGGGTGATGTTGCCCGCCTGGCGGATATCCGCCAAAGTGCAATCGACTATCTGGGACGCAATTTCGGCTTTTCATTCACTCCCGAAATCGTCAACGCGTATCGAACGAGTGATTTGATGCTGCTTGCTGCCGGAAAAGATTCGCTGCTACAACCTCAGGCGTGCATGGTATTGAAGCTCATGCATATCATTCATCATGTTTATGCGCGCGAATTGCGTTCCAAGCTGGCAGTATCGGACCGGGAACTTCATCGTCTGGTTGAGGAAAAGGCAATGCGGGTTGCCCATGGTTTGACAGATATCGGGCTTTCGGTTATTGAGTTCATCAGTAGTCAAAAATCCCATGATTCCCTCATTACAAAATATCTCGGCAAAAAACAGACAACCAGCGCTCAAGTATTCGACAAGATCCGCTTTCGTATCATAACGAAAACCATCCAGGATATCATCCCCTTGGTTGCATATTTAAGTCAGCACCTTTTCCCCTTTAACTACACGGTTCCTGGTGAGAGCCTCAACACCCTGTTTGATTTTCCGGATTTTATCCGGCGCAACCCCAGTATTTCACCATTAATACCGAAATTTCAGATTGGCCTTGAGTTTGAAGATGAGATGCGTCCGTTGGGTGATGCAAATACGAGCGATGCTTTCCGGACCATCAAATTTGTTGTTCATTTGCCAATCCGTGTTGATCAACAAAGATTGCAATCATGGGCGCCTGGGGGAGACGTGTCGCCTGGTGTCATTTACATACTAACCGAATTCCAGATAGTTGACCAGACTAACCATATCAATAATCAACGCGGCCATGCAAGCCATGAGAGATATGAAGAAAGGCGGTTGGAGAAGGTTCGCAATCGTCTTGTCCGAGGGCGGAAGCTTTGGAGAGACAAAGACGGCAGATGACCAACCCAGGCATGTCCATTCATCCTTTTATGTTTTGCCGATTTTTTTACGGACAAGGTATATCCGGACCAGAATGATCAGAATCGGAACACCCAGAAAAACGGCATCGTCCATCTTTCCCGGTGAAAAATCCGGCATGAAATAATACAGGATTCCTGCCATGAGAAGGCTGGTCCGAATTGCTCTGCCATATCCCATGAACGTGAATACCCTGAAAAAAGTCATCCACAGGAAGGCCCAGAAGAAAAACTGCAGCAGATCAAGAAGCAGTCGATACCGGATGGGAATTAAACCGGAAAGGGATTCAAGGGCGGTTCTAACAGTGGAAGTTTCCTGTTGAAAGCGGATCATGACGACATCCTGAACGGTCATGGCGCCATCGATATAGGTGCCGGCGGGAATGAGTCTGTCCAGTGTAAAAGCGGATCCTATTTTGTGAAAATTGTCATTGGTTTGACCGAACGGGAGTTGAAGCACTTGTCGTACCAGTACAACAGCCATGACACAGAAGGCCAACAGCAGGAACAACAGCGTTATCTGAGCAAAGATCTTTTTCATGGGATGTGCATCCTTTCCAGCAATACTTTTTCGGGATGTCACCTGTTGCTATCCAGACTTCAAATGTTTTGCGGATAAACAGGCGTAAGTGTTTCACCCATGTTCTGCGACCTGATGCAACTGCCTGTGACAAGTCTCAGTAACCAACGCAAAAAAGCATGAACTTCGTTGGGATCATGTACTGAGTAATTTGCCGCTGAGTTGATATCCTCTCCGACACATACCGTGATCTCCCCGGGCCATGCTGCGAACACGTCTTCATCCGTGTCGTCGTCACCGAGATATATCAGCAAAGGTTCTGAACAAATCGGCGACATTTTTTGGGCTAACCATCCTACGGCCTTGCCTTTGTGCCAGTCAACGGCCGGCCGGATTTCCAGCACCATTTTGCCGAAGCGGAGTACAACTTTTTGAGCATCCAATGAAGGTTTGGCAGCGCTGTGCAACATATCGAGCAGGCGCGGAACATCTGCTATATTCACTTGCCGATAATGGACACTTGCGGACAACCCCTTGTCCTGAACCCATGCGCCGGGAAACCCGGCAGTTATCGGGGAAAGATTCTTCACCAGTTCCTGCAATTCCTTTATCAAACTCACGGCATTCGGCTCACGGAATGCAAAGCCGGGCCCCTCGATCTCGAGACCGTGGTTCCCTGCATATGCGATTCCGTCAACTCCGACCCGCGCCCTGAGATCCGCAAGTTCCCGGCCACTGACTATGCCGACAGAAACGCGATCTTGTCTGGCAAGAGCCGACAGTGTCTGACCGACCACCGTATCGAGAAAACATTCCGAGGGCCGGTCTTTGATCGCAACCAGCGTTCCGTCAAAATCAGTGAAAAGTAGCAGTTTCATGGCGGAACGGATCTTTCCGGCAATACGGTCGAGCTGAGGGGCTATCCGCTCGGGCATCAAGTGTTCTCCGGGAAGTCGAACTTCAGCAGTTCCGACAGTACTTTCCCGCCCCACCTGAAGACGTTGTGCTGTTCGAGATGTTCCCGCATACGCTGCATGCGCCGTTGTCGCTCATCCGGCAGCATCGTGACAGCCCGGTGCATCGCATCGGCAAGCTCATGAATGGCGAACGGATTCACCTGCAAGGCATCTGTAAACTCGCGGGCGCTACCGGTGAACTCGCTCAGGATCAGCACCCCGTCATTGTCGGTACGGCTGGCGACAAATTCCTTGGCGACGAGATTCATCCCGTCGTGCAATGAACTGACTACGCAGAACTGCGCCAACCGATGAAGGGCCATCATGTCCACTGGGCCGTGATGTTCCTTCAGAAACACAATCGGCTGCCAGTTCCGGTCCTTCCACCGGAAGTTGATCTCCTCGACCAGATTCTCGACTTCGTCTTCGATTTTCCGGTATGCTGGAATGTGCGATCGTGATGGTGCGGCAATCTGCAGGAACACAAACCGGCACAACAGTTCGGGGTGCTGTTCCAGCAGGAAGTTCACCGCCCGCAGCCGCTGGGGAATGCCTTTGGAATAGTCCAGCCGCTCAATCCCGACACCGAGGATATCCGCCGTTTTCCCAAGCCGCTTTTTCCATCGGATCATCGCCGCATCTACCTCCGGGGCTTGAGACAGAGCCATTTGCTCGGTGAAATCAATGCTGATTGGGAATTCTCGGATCATGGTGGTCTGACCTTTACAGATGACCTGGAATCGATCCGTATCCACCCGCGCTTCGATCATCCGATCCAGAGTGTCGAGAAAGTTCTGACAGTGGTATCGGATATGGAACCCGATCAGGTCGTTGCCAAGCAGCCCGTCGAGCAGCTCCTCCTTCCAGGGGAATGTCCGGAACACCTCCCGGTTGGGCCAGGGGATGTGCCAGAACTGGGCTATAATCAGCTTGGCGTTGGCATTCTTAAGCATCCTCGGAAGAAGGCAGAAATGGTAGTCCTGGATGAACACAAAAGCCGGTTCGTCGCCGGCCTCCTGAAGTACGGCATCGGCATATAACTGATTCACCTCGCGGTACATTTTCCAGTCTTCCGGGCGGAACTCCGGGGGTGTGAATGTGATGTGACACAAGGGCCATAACCCTTCATTGGCCAGTCCGTAGTAATATCCCTGCTCCTGCTCCTTGGTCAACCACACCCGGCGAAGTGTGTACGTTGGGTTATCCGGTGGCACCCGGATGCGATCGAATTCATCTACCACCTCGCGATCCGCATCCCCGCTACCGTGAGCAATCCATGTGCCGCCGCTGGAGTCCATAATCGGGTCAATGGCCGTTACAAGCCCGCTGGCAGGTTTTATCACCGTGATTTGGTCGTCGACATACCTGTGAATGAATGGTTCGCGGTTGGCGACCACGATGAACCGGTAGCCGGCCATCTTGTTGCTGATCAGTTCATGAAGTGTCTGTCTTGTCCACATATATCGTCTCCTTTGCAGGTTATTACACCCAGGCGCGAACTTTGCCATCCCGCGCTTCAATCAAACCGCCAATGGTCATCGCAGCGTTAATGAGTCCGACGTGGGTGTAGGCTTGAGGGAAATTGCCAAGTAAATGGTTGGTGTTTGGATCAAAATCCTCTGAAAATAGACCAACCGGATTCATAATTTTCAGAAGGTACTGGAACATGGCAATGGCTTCGTCCAGTTCACCCATTAAAGCCAGTGCTTCGGATATTCAGATTTTGGCATTGTTCAGCAGCGCTTCATAGATTGGTTTGTCTTTAAAATACTCGGGAATGCTGTATGAAATGATGGAGACGATCATCAGCGGCAACAACAAATCGTAGGCGCCTGTCATTTCCAGAATCAGAATGGTTCCTGTGATGGGTGCACGGACAATGGCCGAAAAATATCCCGCCATACCCAAATTCTTCTTTTAAGCACGATTCGGGACTGATCCGATGATGAATCTGGATGACTCTGCATTTTTTCTTGCTTTCTTTTGGCTTGTTGTAGGTGGTCACCAAAATTTCTGATTGGAACTGTGATTTTAACTTGACAAGAATATCATGATGTAATTAATATTACAATAAAAATAAATTGTAATATTAATTACAAAAGGCAGGTATAATGAACAACACTGGTGCGTTGCTTCCCCTTCCAAAAACTCCACTGACACGGCTTCAGACCAGGCTGGCCGACTTCATCCTGCAACATGTAGGTGATGTTGTGTTTATGACTGTGGCCCAGTTGGCCGAAGTTTCTGGCGTGTCCGATGCCACTGTCGTTCGCTTGGCGCAAACTCTGGGTTTCAATGGGTTTCCAGAAATGAAGCATCACCTGCGCTTCTTCATGATGGCCGGGCATGACACTGTTTCACGACTCAAACATACCTCGCGGAACATCAGCAGCGTGGATGAACTCGTATCAGTGATGGTCCAACAGGACGCTAAAAATCTGGCGGAAACAGCCGAGAATCTTGATAGCGGCAACATCATTCGGATTGCACATGTTCTCAAGGATGCCGAAGATATCAACATCCTCGGACTTCGGTCCGCCCATTCTCTGGCCGTTTTGCTGTCGAGCACGCTCGGGTTTCTGGGGAAGCGGGTGCGGCTGATTGTTCCGGGCACCGGGGAAATGTGGCGGGATGTAAGTATGATATCGCACGATTCGTTACTGCTGGCTATCTCCTTTCCGCGTTACACCCGCCTGACGGTTGAGGTGGCTGAAGCGGCCCATCTGGCGGGAGCCGTGGTTGTCAGTCTGACCGACTCGCCGTTTTCACCGATCGCGCCTTTTTCGGATCACATATTGACGACGAAGTGCCGTTTTGACGGTTTCATCGAGTCCTACGTGACGATTCTCAGCCTTATAAACGCACTGGTTGCCGCCGTTGCTTTTCTGGACGGGGAGAAAGCTGTGACACAACTAAGAAGGATGGAACAGTTGTGGGAGGAAAAAAACATTTATTATAGGGCGGAAAAATGGGATTTGCCGAGCTGGGCGGTTGATTTGCAGACCCCAAAAAAGGTTGTATGAGAGTTTTTCGATCAGCACGTTCTGGCAATCAATCAACGAAGTTTGGCGCCTTTGCATAGCGATAATCGGGGTGCTTATTTGATCCAATCGTTGCAGAGTTCAGCTTTGAATGATGAAAAGGGCTTATCCATAATGACAGAATCTTGTAGCACCACACTGAAAATGGGTGATGTGCTTAATGATAAATGGGTTATTCTTGAGTTCCTTGATAAAGGCGGCATGGGCGAGGTCTATCGTGCGCATCAAAACAATCTGAATCGTGATGTCGCCATAAAAGTGATATCAAGGGAATGGCTGGAATCCATCGAAAAAGACGACGAGGATGCCGAAACTTCGGTTCAGCGGTTTCGACGTGAAGTCCAGGCCATGGCTCAGGTTTGCCATCCCAATGTTCTGCAAGTATATGATTACGATTCCGTGACCCTGAAAATATGCGAAAAAGATGCTACAATTGAATATATCGCCATGGAATATGTTCCTGGTGGTTCATTGCGGGCAACCATGCCGGAAGATGGATTTTTTCCAGACGAAGTCGCAGTCAGGAACTGGTTAAGAGATTGCTTCATGCTGGTACTGGAAGGTGTTCTGGCGTTGCACCGTATCGGAATCGTGCATCGTGATCTGAAGCCTGAAAATATCCTTATGGATCATCAAACCCCGAAGATTGCGGACTTTGGCCTGGCGCGCTCGCACAGACTAAAGTCGGTCACGCAATCCATTGATGTAAAAGGCACACCTCAATACATGTCTCCGGAGCATTTTTCCGATTTTAAAAGAGCCGATCAAAGGGCCGATGTTTTCTCTCTCGGCAAGATCCTCTACGAAGCTGTTGAGGGAAAAATCAAGCCAGGAACGATTCCGTTTAAAAGCGCCAGGCTGAACCAAACCAGCGATCCATTTTTTCAACAACTGGACCTGATCATTCAAAAAGCTACAGCGGAGGACCGCAATGAACGGATAGCATCCGTGCAGGAGTTACTTGCCCGGATTGTTTTAGTCGTTCATACAGTTTCAACCCTTGAGCGGGTGGATGTTTCAACAGAACCGAAACCAGCGTCCACATTTTCCAGGTCCAAATGGATTAGGACTGGTGTTGCTATCTCTGCAGTTTCGGTATTGCTCATGATGCTCTGGCAATTTATGGGTGAATTCGATATTTCGATTTCCAGGGAAAACAGTCCTGCGATTGTTGACAATAATAAAAAAGAAACGGGCTCAGCGATTCAGTCCCACGACCGCAGATCGTTATCAAACGCGATGATACAAGGCACTATAGAGTATGTTGGAAGGCAGCAACGCATTCCAGGCGGCAGGATGGTCCTGCCATCCGGTTTTGGATCATCCTCGGGCGAATCGGTTGAAGTCGCAGAATTTGATATGGATGTTTTTTTGGTAACTAACCTGCAATATGTCGGTTTTTTGAATCAAAACCGTGCGCGGATTATCATTGAAAATGGTGTTGTGAAAGGCGATGGTGCAATTTGGTACCTGCTGGGCGCGGTATATGATGGTTATGAGCCAATTGAGTATCGCGACAATGAGTTTCATGTCAGCGATGCTGCAATGGCATCCAATCCCGTGTTGCGTGCGA
>JBAXVB010000002.1:0-53614 GCA_037129415.1 Deltaproteobacteria bacterium | reverse complement strand
ATCAGTGCGGCCAAAGAGATACGAACATATCAAGCCCGCAGATTTTAGCGTTCATGCGGATGATCTGTTTACATTGTTTCAAACCACAAGATCGCGCACAATAAATTAATGATCATCGACAAGGATACCTTGATCACGGGTAGTTTCAATTTCAGTAAAGCAGCCGAGGAATCGAATGCTGAAAATTTACTGATCCTGAAATGCAATAAACATCTGGTGGACAGATATATTCAGAATTTTGAAGCGCATAAGGAACATTCGGAGGGGTATGCAGGAAGATGGAAGATGAAAGATGAAAGATGAAAGACGAATTATGAATTGATAATTATCTCGAATCGGATACACGGCATGGGCGCTCCACCTGAAAAAAGCCTTCTTTTCCCTTCCTGGGGATCGAGGTCTTTTGTGATTTAGGGATATAAATTCAAAATGGCTATAGGTATCCTGGCGGATGCCTCCACATATAGGAAATCGGATCGGGAACCGGGGCCACTGGAACCTTGACCGGCTGAAAAACGGCCGACACAAGAGCGTATCCACGAAAATCAGCGATTACCGATGCTGAAATATTTCACACCGATACCTGGGTTACAGAAATCAAAACAAAGAAGAATTTTCCCTTGTCTTGTGAAGCAGTCGGCAATCATGGGCCACCACAAGGCCGCTGAAATCTTTCCGAATGGATCACAGCATGGATTCAGGATTGAAGGCAGCACAGGGCCATGATCCACCGGGTAGGTGAAGCCAGGTTGAATCGAAGTGCATGTCGAGGCAGGAAAAGACTTTTTCCTTGTTTTGTTCATATGCCGGGAATAATCAGCTTGAATTTTTTTTGCCCTGTCTTTGGGCGTGGTTAATTGTTTCCCATTGGTTGAAAATTTGTGACAGGTTTGTGACACTTTCCAGAATTAACAAAAAAGGCGTTTATCCGTAAAGAGAATAAACGCCTTTAACTTCTTGTTTTTATTGGTGCCTGGGACGAGAATCGAACTCGTACAGGGATAAACCCCGAGGGATTTTAAGTCCCTTGCGTCTACCTGTTCCGCCACCCAGGCTTTTACCGTAAACTCTTGTTTTCTTGTGCTTTATTGACTTATGTCTGGTGTACTGATTATATCAAATCTAATCAAATGTAGTGATATTTGAACAGTTTTTCACTACAGAATCACTACACACACTACACTGTAATGACCCAAGTCTGCGACACAAGCAACATGTACAAGGTCAACATATCAATTCCAAAAGGCCAATGCAATAACAAAAAGCGATTAACCGACATTGTACCGACCTGATGCTTCATAACGGATTCGAAAAGGCAGTGTGAACACACCATATTTACATTCGGTTTTGTGCTATTTCACATAAAAAACAAATGACGGGTTAATATTCACTCAGTCGTATCCCGTCCAGGTCCAGAGAAATCTGCTCGCTGTTTCGCAGCACGAATTCCCCCAGGCCGGGAACTTTTATAAAATAAATTTCAGATGTCTGGAATGGATATGTCTTTTTTTGATCCCCCCAAATAAACACAGCGTCTCCCGAGCAATCTGGCCCAAACGCATAGGTCTACAAGTTTTGGCATCTTGAGTTCGGATATGTCTATCCACTTGAAAGCAAAAGATAATTTTAATTTTATCTGATTTTTAAATAAAAGTCTCAAACACAATAGGTTACGATAAAATGCCAACAGTTGTGGACTTATGCGAAACGTTTCTGGTTCTACCGGATTTTGTGGTTTTCATACTACAAGCCGGTGAAAAATGCATTTTTGCAGCACTGTTACAATAAAAGGTGCCTTATACTTGCAAATATCGCGCAATTCTATTGCGCGATTCAATTTTTCAACAGACTCCATAACACTCTCGTTGCTGTATCCGCACCTAACCACATAATCCGGTAGAATCAGAAACACCTTCAGGCCTTTCTTTCAGTCTATTCGTATGAGCGGTCACAAAAAGAAGATAAGCCGAAAGGCAGAAAAAGAAGACATCCCGCAAGACAATCCACCCGGAGAGTCCGGAAGCAGTTGTTTTGGTGGAAAAACACCCGCAGGAGATATTCAGGCCCCTGGCCGTGTTGAAGATAATGGCGGCCAGAAATATGACCATTAAAAGGTTTACCCCGAGGACAGCGCCGGACACCCAGATTCCGGAAAGAAGCAGCACGCCCAGGATCAGCTCCAGCCAGGGCAGTATCAGGGCCATCAGGTTGATCAGTTGGAAGGGAAGAATCTGATAATTAAATACAGCCTCGGCAAACGCGGCTGGGTGAAATATCTTGTCCCAGCTTGCATAAATGAACACCCCGCCCAGTATCAGTCTTGCCGCAAGAGCAAAACGCCGGGACCATGCCTTATCCGTCCATGCAGTCCGGTTATCGCCATGTTCGTGCGGATCGGATAAGCTCACGGCTGCGCAAATTTCTTCACAAAAAAGATTCCCGTTACCACAGGCGTTGGTTTCAAACTGCAGGACCGGATGGTCGATGCCGAACTCCTGTAAGAGCGAGTGGCTGATTTTTTCTCGTAGTTGCTGGGTTTGACTGATGGGCTGATCTTCGACAACCACATGACAGGAAAATGCCACGCCGGATGATCCCAGGCTCCAGGCATGGAGGTAGTGAACGCCGGAAATGTCCGGAAAATTCTGCAAAAACGTTTGAACCGCCTGGATGTCCAGGCTCCAGGGGGTAGCGTTCATGAGAATGGCGGTGGATTCTTTTAAAATGCTCCAGCAGTTCTTCACGATAAATATCACAATCATCACGGACAGGATCGGATCCAGCCAGTACCAGGGTTTATAGACCAGAATCAGGCCGTTCAGAAGCACCACCACAGATGTCAGCATATCTCCCATCATGTGGAGATATGCTCCGCGCACATTCACACTGTCTTTGGCATCCCGGTGAAGCAGCCAGGCTGAAAACCCGTTTCCGACAACGCCGATGGCGGCAATCGCCATGACCAGACCGCCGGAAACGATCTCCGGGTTCTGAAGCCTTTGAAATGCTCCATAGACGATGATTGCGGAAGCACCGAAGAGAATCACCACATTCAACATGGCGGCCAGTATCTCGGCTCTTCGGTATCCGAAGGTGTTTTGAAGGGATGCGCCTTTTTTGCCGATTTTGAGGGCGATGTATGAAATCAGAATTGCCGTAAAATCGCTGAAATTATGCGTGGCATCGGAAATCAGGGCCATACTGTGAGCCGCAATGCCGCCGATAACCTGTACCACCGGAATAATGAAATTCAGGGCAAGGGTGATCAGAAGCCTTGTGCCCGTGGAATTCTCCGAAAGAGAGTGATGGTGCGAGCAGCCGTTGGAATGCTCCGCTGAACGGGCGCTGCAATCCTTCCCGTTTTCAGGCATCTGCTTTTCACAGTTACAGATGCCTTGAGTCAATGTAGTCTGTTCCATATTATCTTCCCAACTTCTCAACGTCTTTAATTTCCTGTCTCAACAGACAATCCAGCATTTCGCCATACGGTCCAGCCACTGACTATATATTTTGATATTCCCTGTTAAGAAAGATTTAAAGAAATGTTATGAAATACATTGTGAATATGATTAAGCGGCAGACAAATGATTCCCATCTCTCTCCACGGGAATTTGACTTCGTGCAATTGTTCAGTAAAGATTGACTTCACTAATGCCAAGGCGAAGGATAAACAAGATTAGCTGTTAAAAAAACAAGGATTGAAATAGCGGTTCCCGCAAGAACTACCCAGAGGATATCCAGCCTGACCTTCAGTCCGACGTAGGCGGCCATCTGTCTTCCAAAGCAATTCTCCTATGATCGATGCAGGAAGAAGGGCAATTCCTACGATCGGCAGACCCAGCAGCGTTGCGCGGCTCTCGCCGGAGTATAGCGCGCCGGATGATCGAAGATGCAATGCATCAAGCGGATTTCAATCAGTCGCATGCGGCCCTGCTTTTAGGCCTTAGCGAGCGAATGATCCGGCCTTTGGTGACTTTCGAACAATAGCAAACCATTTCATTTAACGGCGCCTTTAAAATGTTTTCCGTATACATCGTTTTTCCTTATCGTCCTGCGGATTTGGGATCATGGATCTGGGCCGTTACGGGGTTGCGATCCAGTGAAAATGCGAACATGGGGATGTAAATCAGGGTCAGAAGGGTTCCCACCAGAAGTCCGCCTATGGCCACATCCGCCAGGGGGGAGAGCCGCTCCAGGCCGACGGCCCATTCAAAGGCAATGGGAATCATGCCCGCAATGGTGCCAAAGGCCGTCATGAACACCGGACGGAGCCGGACCCGGACGCTTTCTATGGCGGATTCGAGCGGCCCGGCCTGTTTTCTGAAATCCTGATAAAAATCAATCAGCAGAACCGAATTCTTGATGATGATGCCAAAAAGAAGGAGAATTCCCATCAGGCTGGGCATGCAACTGGGCTTATCGAAGATGAGCATTCCCCAGGATGCGCCGATCATGGCCAGCGGCAGCACCAGAATCATGACAACGGCCAGGGTCACGGAATGGTAAATGGCGACAAGGGTCATCAGCAACAGGACCACTCCCACGCCAATGGCGCGGATCATCCGCGAAAAACTGTCGTTGAGCTGCTGAATATCGCCTTCCTGGCTGACCCGGACTCCGGAAAGATCAATGGGTTTGAGCGCGGACTGAACATCGTCCTGCAAAGCCGTGATTGGCGTTTTATACCGGTAGCCATTGATGTCGATGCTGTAGAGCATGCTGTCCCGCTCCACCTTGGCCGGAGTCAGGCCATAATGAAAGGCGGCCAGGGATGACAGGGGAATCGGACCTTTTGGCGTCTGGATGGGGATCAGGGACAGGCTTTCCATGCTGCTGTCAAAAGGCGGCATCAGGTAAAGCCTTACGGGCTGAGCCTGAACCGATACCAGGTTGCCAGCAATGACCGGTGAAAATCCTTTCAGCGGCAACTGGGAGGCCACCTGGGCTGGGGTGATGCCGTAGAGCTGGCACCGATTTTCATCCACATCCAACTGAATTTCGGTAAAGTCCTTGTCCCAGCTCGTATTGACCGATGTCAGGCCCCTGACATTCTGGAGTCTTTGGGCAACGATCCTGGCAAGCTCTGGCAGACGGTCATAGTCTTCCGACAGAAGGCGGACATCCACCGGGGCTTTGATGCTGGAAAGCGGGGTGGCCCCGAAATCATAGACATCCAGTACCTTGACATTGTTCAGAGTCATCAGCCGGGTCCGGATTTTTTCCTCGATCTGCCAGATGGTTTCCTTTCTTTCGAAACGGTTCACGCAGTTGATGGTCATCATGGCCTCCGTGGGCAGCGAGCCTTTCCCGAGCGATAGCACCCCCGGCTCACTGCCGAAGGTGATGGAGCTGCTGAGGGTTTCGGGCAGGCCATGCAGCCACTTCGTAAACGGCTTTATCCGTTCCACGGCGGTTTCTACGCTTTCATTGGCGCTGAATTTAAGGTGGGCCTTGATGATGCCGGTATCCATGGGCGGCATCAGGTCCCGCCCGATCACCGGCATGATCTGCTTCATGCTCACAACCAGCAGCAGAACAATGAGCGCAGTCATAAAGAGTTTCCGAAAAAACGAATACCTACCGGCGGAAAATTTCAGAATCGCAACGTAGGGGACGACCAGCCGCCCGAAGCTCTTTTCATAAGCCATTTCCAGCCATTTTTCCACAGCGGTTTTCCGGGATCCGTTCCAGTACAGAAAAAGAGAAAACACCGGAATAAAAGTAATGGAAAGAAAGAATGAAACCAGAAGGGCGATGATCAGTGTTGAAACCAGGGGCCGGTAAATCTTCTGGGGAAAATCGCCGACAAACAGAAACGGGAACATGATGACTATGGTGGCGATGGTTCCGGCAAACACCGGCAGGATGACCTCGCGGGTTCCCCGTTCAATTGCGGTCTGAAGGTCTTCTTTGAGCTCGATCAAATGGCGCTCGATGTTTTCAAGGACCACCACCGCGTCATCAACGAGCATCCCCAGGGCCAGAATGATGGCCGTATAAATTACGATGTTGAGCTCTCCGCCGAAAATCCAGGTAATGGCGATGGTGGAGAAAAACACCATGGGGATCGAAGCCAAAGCGGCCGCCACCGCCCGGAAGTTTCCCAGAAACATCAAAATAACGATCAGCGTAAAAATGATGGCGTCCCGGAGCGCCTCCAGCATGTTGGTGTTGGCGGTGTCGATCAAATCTCTTTGGGTTTCGGTGATCTCAAAATTGATGTTTGTGTATCGCTTTTCCAGTTCCTGAACCGTTTTTCTGGCAGCCTTGCTGGCCGCAAGAACACTGCCGCCCGGAGCTCGCTGAACCGCTACGGCAATGGCTTCCTTTCCATTGCCGATATAGGCGGAAAACCGGGGCTGGCTTCCCCAGCGAACCGTCGCCACATCCGCCAGCCTGACATTGGCGGCAACCGGAAGCTGTTTCAAGGATTCCACGCTGCTTCTTTCCCCGTACACCATCAGCGTGTAATAGCGGTTATCGTCTTTTAAAAAACCCACCGGAATGTCCCGGTCCGCCCCGCTGATCGCCGCCGCAATTTTATCCAGCCCCACACCCAGAGCCTTGGATTTGAGCGGGTCGATCTGAATGGTGATGGCGGCCTGGTGCCCGCCAAAAATCTCGACATTGCCGATATTCCCGGCCCTTAAAATCGCAGGCTTGATATCGCTTTCCGCAATTTTCCGGATATCGGCCGACGTCAGGCTGTCATTGGCTGGACTTAACGCAAAAACATCCACCGGCAGGGTAAAAGAGCCTGCCGTATAAATCAGGGGATTGAGATCCGGTGCCAGAACGGACCGGGCCTTGTTTACCGCATTCGTGGCATCGACGGCGGCACCCTCGAGTCCTTTTTCGTATTCAAATTCAGCGGTCACCACGGACATGCCGGCCAGGTTGACGGAGCTGACTTTCCGAATCAGCGACAGGCTGGAGAGTTCCTGTTCCAGAGGCCGGGATACGGCGGTCGCCACGATATTGGGAGCGGCACCCGGAACCTGGGTGATGACAATTATGCTGGGGCGGTCCGAATCCGGAAAAAGGTTTTTGGGCATGACCACCAGCCCGATAACGCCCATGACAAAAAATACGGCGATCAGGCTGTAGAGCAGATAGGGCCGCTTGAAGAAAAAATCGAACATGCGATTCACCCCTGACCCTTTACCGTGACCGGCACGCCGGCGGACACCCGAAGCAGGATATCAGGCATGGCGGAAAGAAGGGTTTTGCCGGCCAGATCCTCTTTGACAATGATTCCCTGGCTTCCCCTGAAGATTGGGTTCACCGGCAGCCGGGTTGCGGTTTTGCTGTCATATATAAAAATGCTATTGCCGTCATTGATGCTGAGCAGCGCGCTGAAGGGAATGAGTACCGCCTCTGCGCTGAAGGTGACGACCTCGATCCTGACATAATCGCCTTCGGTTGCCTGTAGGTCAGTGGGAAGAATCGCCCGGTATTCCCGCAGGCCACTGACGTTTGCAATCTGCTTAGCAGCCAGCGCCAACCGCCGGTCCGCAAAGATCACTTCTTGGGACAAAATATCCGCGGGGAGTCGGACATTCAATACCATGCCGGATTTTCCCGTGATTTTGGCAAGAGGCTTGCCGGGCTGGGCCAGCTCGCCTTCATGCGCATAAATGATTGAAACGGTTCCATCGATCGGCGAAACCAGGCGCGTATAAGACAGGGAATTGCCGATTTCCCGAATGGCTTCCTGCGCCACATCCCGGCTGTTTTTCAGCATGGCGACGGCGGATTTCGTGCTTTCGATCTGGGATTTCAGCAAGGCGATCCGGGTTTCTTCATCCTGAAACTGTTCGATGGATGCGCCCTTTACCTGCATCAGCTCCCGGGTCCGGCCATGCGACTGGTTCAGGTTGGTGAGATTGACTTCCAGAGCGCCCATCGCCGCTTTTTTAGCCAGCACATCCAGATCGATGGAATTTTGCTGAATCGCCAAAGCCGATGTCCGAGATTTGAGATCAACATCATCCAGCACCACCACCAGCTCGCCTTTTTTTACAGCACTTCCTTCGGTTTTGTAAACGGTCATGATTCTTGCGGAAAGCTTTGTAGCCAGAATCGCCGATGTGTCGCTGGTCACCTCCGCCAGGGCCGGCAGAGTCAGGGTCACCGGTTTGCGCGCAATTTGAAAGGTGTCCACGACTGCCGGAACCAGTGCCGGCAGTGCGACATTGCCTGCGGCCGCCTTTCTTTTTTTCAAAAGAATGCCGCCTGCTGCCAACACCAGAACAATCGCTGCAACCGTTGCGATCAGGGGTATTTTTTTCACTGAATTTCTCCTTCCAGGTCATTTCCGTACAGAACAGCCTGCTGGGCAATGACCTGCCATCTGTCGTTCAGGGATCGGTGTGTCTCGGACTGCGCCTGCAGCACATCGGCCTCATAGCGAAGGTACTCTTCGGTTGTGATCCGTTCCGTTCTGTACGCCACTGCCGCGATTTTGAGAAGTTCTTCAGACTGGCCGACGGACGATTCCGCCAGGCGAATGGCGGTTTCAATCAGCGGAAGCCTCTGGTTCAGATATCCGGCAAGCGCTTCAAGTTCGATCCGGGTTTTTTCAAGGCCTTTTTGGCTGCGTTTCAGCCGGATATGGGCGATTTCTTTGGATATATATGTGGATTTTTCAAAAAAAGGGATTTTCAGAATGAGGCTGATCCCATTGTAGGTTCTGTCGATGTGGCTGTCGGTGTTATAGGCCGTGCCTTCATTTTCAGACAGGAAGCCTTCCAGATAGATGGACGGATAAAACAGCTCTCTGGCGCGCTGAACGTCCTTTTCGGCTGCTGCGACCTCTTTTTCAATGGCCTGGATTGCGATGAAGCGGTCCTGAACCAAAGCGGTTTTCAGTGTCATGGGAAGGGGAGCATGGATATCTATCTGCGTCAACTTGTAAATGTCCCGGGTAATTTCAAGTTGTTTTTGGCTGATGTCGTTTTCCTGACGCTCCAGATCCGCCATCAGCTTCTGAACTTTCATAAGCTCGGCTTCGGCCGTTCTGCCGGTATCAACCTTGATCGTCAGGCTGGAAATGGTTTCGGCAAGAGACGCTTTTCGGGATAAAATGGCTTTCTGGACGCCATCAAGATAAGTCATCGTGCTGTTCAGCGACACGATGGCGGCCTCTTTTTTGACGACATCAATCTGTTTTTGGAATCCTGCCTTTTCCTTCAGAAGTTTCATTTTTCCGGCAAGGGTATAGACTGGCTGTACATAGACTGGCATTTGAAACGTCACCCCATATCTGAAGATATCGTTTGAAAACGGAATCGGATCACGAAAAGTCACCTCCGTGGGCGGCAGGGGTCTCAAATTAGTCGGGGAATTGTATTTTTCATACCGCGCCACACCGTCGATTTTCGGGAAAAGCGCGGCATAGGCCAGATCTTCCTGCAGACCACTTTCGGTGACGGCCAGTTCGCTATCCTGAATATCGGGCTGGTGCTTGGCCGTCCTGATCAGTTCCGTGATATCCGTTGCAGAGACCGCGGATGCCAGCAGCAGAAAAATCAGGCATCTGATGATAGTCGCTATTCCTTTGGAAGTGGCGGAACGTTGCATTGGGCTTAAACACCTTCAGACTGTTTTTTTAGTCTATTCACCTGAGTGGTGACGAAAAGCAGATAACCCGAAAGGATAAAAAAGAAGACATCCCGCAAGACAGTCCACCCAGAAAGTCCGGATGAAGTTGTTTCAGTGGAAAAACACCCGCAGGAAATGTTAAGACCCCTGGTCGTGTTGAAGATAAGAGCGCTCAGGAACACGACCATTAAGAGATTTACCCCAAGGACAGCGCAGGACACCCAGATTCCGGAAAGAAGCATTATGAAACCAGCGGTGTCAAGATAAAGTATAACCCGAGAAGGCCGATCAGTGCGCCGGCGCTTTTCCGGAACCAGTTCCCGGCACCCTGCCAAGCGCTGTTTTCCAGAATACGGCGTACCAGTGCTGTTGAACTTCCGGCGATAACGATGGGAATGCAGTGCCCCACGGCAAACATCAGGATCATCAGAACACCGCTGGCAATCTGCTGCTGAACCGTAATCACGGCCAGAATCGGCGCTATAAAGCCGAAGGTGCAGGAGCCGGAAAGCGTGCCGTATGCCACTCCCAGGCCCAGCGCGCCCCAGAGCCCCTTGAATTTGAGGCGATGAAGAAAACTGCCGCCCATAGAGCATCCTTTGACTCCGAACATGCCGAGGCTGACCCAGACCAGCACGAGACCCACCAGTATCTGCCAGTAATTGCCCACATCGCCCAGCATGCGGCCCAAAATCGCACAGATAATGCCGATTGCAGCAATGCTAATAAATAACCCGGTGGTGAATATAATCGAGTATTGCATGGCCTGCATGGGTCTGGGCTGCTCCCTCTGTCCACCGATATATGCGACCATCAGCGGAATGGAGGCCAGGTGGCAGGGACTGAAGAGTACGCTCACCATCCCCCACAAAAAACACCCCAGCAGGGCCAGGGATGCGCCGTCGGTCATCCACTGGTTCACTGTCAGAAAAAAAGATTCGATCATGATGTCTCCCGGGATCCGGTTTAATTCACGCCCATTTTGGTCAGTTGGCTGACAATGGCTTCTTCGCTCAAAAATCCTACATGCCGATAAACTTCCTTGGCATCCTTGTCGAAGAAAATCTGGGTGGGAATCCCCTGAATGCCGAACCGTGTGGCCGGTTCCCGATCTTCCCAGACATCATAGAAATGGATGACGGCTTTTCCCTGATAGTCTTTTTCCACTTTTTCCATGATGGGCGCCATCATTTTGCAGGGAACGCATTTTTTGGCTCCCAGATCCACCATGGTGACCATTCCCTTGGTCGGAATTTCCTTGGTTTCCGCCGCCTGAGCGGCAGATGATGCCATGCCAAAGAAAACCGGAACCTGCAGAAAGCCGAAAAGAAAAAAGAACAGTCCTGCAATAATCAGTGACCCAGCCTGTGTCTTCATGTATTGGTTTTTCATTTTATTTCCTGTTAATGGTAATTTCTGACAATCAAATATAGATTACGCTGCGTTGCTGAACAGATTTTTAACAGCTTCCTTTGAACAGCAATCTCCAGACATAATTCGCCTCCATTTATTTTGCGGCAGCCAGCCACTTTTTGATTTCGTCTTTCTTGGGAATCTTGCCAACGCTTTTGACTTCGCCGTTTATGACCACGGCGGGGGTGCCGAACACGCCAAAACTTGCAATTTTCATCATATCCGTCACTTTTTCAACCTCGGCGGATATGCCTGCTTCGGCAACGGCTTCCTTAACCACTTTTTCGGTCTGGTGACACTTGGGGCAGCCGGGACCCAGTACTTTGATTTCCATCACGATCTCCTTTCAGGTAAATATTTCTTCTTTGTATAAAACAGTTCAATCGTTAAGAACATCCGGGAGTTTTTCCACAAATGCTTTGATTTCATCGCGCACCCGGCGGTAGTGGCTCATGGCTTCTTCCTCGGTTGCGGCGTTTTCGGCCAGTTTGGGCGGATCTTCAAAGCCCCAATGCAATCTTTTTGTTTTTCCCGGAAACAGCGGGCAAGATTCATTGGCCTGATCGCACAAGGTAATCACGTAATCAAAGGCAATATTGCTCAGACTTTCGATGGTCTTTGGAAAGCCGCCGGATATGTCGATGCTGATTTCCGCCATGCATTTAACCGCACGGAGATTCATTTCGCCGGGGTCCACGCCAGCGGAATACGGCGCGATAATATCCGATTTCAGGTGCCTTGTCAGTCCTTCTGCCATCTGGCTTCTGCAGGTGTTGCCGGTGCATAGAAACAGTACGTTCAGTTTCTGTTCGTCTGTCTGCTCCGGCTTATCGTTGATGGAACTATTTTGGCTGCTCATTTGCGTTCCTCCAGTATCACATCAGAAAGTTGAACAGATACCCGACGATCATAATGCCAATGCCTACCACACCAAAAAAGGTTGCAATCAGCGTGGGTTTCAATACTTTACGGAGGATTATCGCTTCCGGCAGCGAGAGCGCAATCACGGACATCATGAATGCAAGCACCGTTCCCAGGGCCGCGCCTTTTTCGATCAGTGCATGAACCACGGGAATGATCCCGGCGGCGTTGGAATACATGGGGATGCCAATCACAACCGCGAGTGGAACCGACCACCAGGCGCCTTTTCCCATGATGGAAGCCATGAAGCCTTCGGGCACGTATCCGTGAATGCCGGCGCCCACGGCGATTCCGGCTATCACATAGATCCAGACCTTTCCAACAATGTCTTTGACCGCTTCCAAACCATATTGTATCCGGTCTGCCCAATATAGTGTTTTTTCAGATGTGCTTCCGCCATTTGCATGAATCTGAAGCACCCAGTCTTCCAGAAAACGTTCCATGTGAAGTTTTCCGATGACCCATCCGGCAATCATGGCGATCAACAGTCCGGTGCTGAGATAAATAGCAGCGACTTTCCAGCCGAAAAGCCCGAAGAGCAGCACCAGCGCAATTTCATTCACCATGGGCGCTGAAATCAGAAACGAAAAGGTTACGCCCAAGGGAACGCCGGTAGTCACAAATCCAATAAAAAGCGGTACTGCTGAGCAGGAACAAAACGGGGTCACGATTCCCAGAAGCGCGGCAAGCACATTACCGATGGCTTCGCGTTTGCCGGCCAGAATGGCCCGGGTCTTTTCCGGCGAAAAAAAAGACCGGACAATGCCGACACCGAACACCACCAGGGTCAGTAGCATCAGGACTTTAGGCGTTTCAAAAATAAAAAATTCAATGGCGCCGCTCAGATGACTACCTTCCTGTAGCCGCAGTACGGTATAGGTGATCAGATGGGAAAAGTTCGCCAGTTCCTGATAAATGAGCACCCATAATACCAATAAGGGAATCATGTACAGGACATACCGAAGAGCCTTGGGTTTATTCTCCGAATCGGTGGGAGTCCCTGTGTTGTCCGGCATTACGGTACAACAGGAGTGAGGAGTGAGATATTTCATATTGGTTCCTTATTCTTTGCAGATATCTTCCCTGCGGCCAGAATATTTTATGGCAGGGAGTTTGTTGACCATCCGGACAATTTCCGGATCATCCTCAAGCCAGTGCCGAAGCCCTCCCAGCAGCATGGCGGAGTATGGGCTGTCCGAACCGTCCGCAAGATTGTAATTGACCCAAAGCCCGCTTTTCCGGCCGACGGCAAGTCCGGTGTCTTCCAGGATTTTCAACTGCCTGGATGCGGTTGGCTGAGGAATATCCAAAGCCTTTTGAATTTCACATACGCATAAAGGCTTGTGCTGAAGCATCTTGATGATCTTCAGCCGGCTGGGGTCGGCAAGGGCTTTCATGATTTTGACAAATTGATCCATGCTGGTCTCTATATTCATTTTAACGAATATAGATATTTTGATATTCCATGTCAAGAAAGATATTGAGAAAAGTTATAAAATTTATTGTGAATATGAGATCGAGCGGCAGACAAATGATTCCGCAGCCCAATGCGGGAATCAGGAGCCATTGGCGCCGCTTTCCGGTGCCTGCCATCCGCCTCCGAGCGATTTGATCAGGGCCGCAACCGATACAAGTTGCTGGCCCCGAAGACGGACGCCGGTGCGTTCGATACCCAGCGCTACATTCTGTGCAATTGCCACCTCCAGATAGGTTGCAAGACCTGCGCTGTAACGGTTGCCGGCGATTTCCTGCTGTCGGCGTCCGGACTTCAAGGCATCCAACACCTTCCCATATTCATCGGTCAGAAGATGCTCGCCAGCCAGATTGTTTTCCACTTCTGCAAAAGCGGAGAGTACCGTCTGTCGATATTTGGCGACGGTTTCCTCATAAACGGCCTCTGTCTGGCGAAGCGTTGCATTCAGTTGTCCGCCCTGGAAAAGCGGCAGGGTCACGGAAGGGCCGACGGCCCAGAAATTGCTGGGCCAGTCAAAGAGCATATCCAGGCCCCCGCTTTGAAAACCGGCAATACCACTCAATTTGACGGTTGGGAAAAATACAGCGGTCGCGATGCCGATATTGGCGTTTGCGGCTGCCATGCGGCGTTCGGCTGCGGCGATATCCGGCCGGCGTTCGAGCAGCTCTGACGGCAATCCGGCGGGGATGACCAGTGGTGGCATATCCAGAGGCCGCTCCGGAAGTTGAAACAGGGATGCGGTTTTTCCTGTCAATACCGCCAGAGCATTCTGATATTTGGCCCGCTGAATGGCGATATCCGGTACCTGGGCTTCCGCGGTTTTCAAAACGGTTTCGGCTTGCGCCACATCCAGATCAGAAACCATGCCGCCTGCCCGGCGGTTTCGCACCAGTTCCAGCGATTTGCGATACACCGCGATGCTGGAAAGCAGCAGAGCATTGTCTGCATCCAGGGTGCGCAAGGTGATATAATTGGCTGCAACTTCGGCCTGAAGGGAAAGTTTGATGGATTCGACATCGTCCGCACTTGCCTCGGCCTGGGCTGCGGCTGCTTCAACCGAGCGATTGACCCGTCCCCAGAGATCAATCTCGTAGCTGAAATCAAACGGTACGGTAAACGTATCGTATGTCTGATCAGGTTTGCCGCCGACCGGGCGGTGTTTGGAATCCCGTTGATCCACCTGCTGGATGGAAACCCCCAGACGCGGAAAGAGCGCGGATTCCGCGACATTGGCGCTGGCCCTGGCCTGCGCGAAACGGGAGATGGCCGCCCCCAAATCCTGATTGGCCGCCATGGCGTCGGCTTCCAGTTGGTTGAGTTCCGCATCACCGAATATTTCCCACCAGTTGCCACGGGGTACATGCGCCTGGGGATCAGCGATTTTCCAGTCATTCCCGGGACCGACATAAGCATCCGGAATGAGGGTGGCCTCGGGGCGCTGATAGTCAGGTCCGACCGCGCAGCCTGAAAACAGCATCAGTGCCAGGGCCGGAACAATGCTCCTTGCCATATTCCAAAAATGATCAAAATAACGGGATATGATCATGGTTTTTTCTCCGCCGGGGGCGCTTCGGAGACGGCAACCGTCATCCCGTTTACCAGCGAATCGGAGGGATTGACGATGACGCGATCCTGTAGGGAGATGCCGGTGATGATCTCAATGGTCTGCCCAAAATCACGTCCGATGGAAATGCTTTGCAGGCTGACCTTGCCATCGTTATCCACAATGCCGACCTGCGGACCTTCAGGCCGGAACAGCACCGTGTTTGCCGGAAGCGTCAGGGAAGCCTTCATTTTTACATCAATAAAGCGCACCTTGGCATAGCTGCCCGAAAGAATTTCTCCTTTCGGGTTGTCCGCCTCCAACTCCACCGGCAATGTTCTGGAGTCCGCCGTGATGACCCCCGCGGTGCGGATCACTTTTGCCGTGAATTTGCGGCCGGGCAGCCCCGGGAGCGTCATCTCCGCGGACTGGCCGGTGGCAATACTTCGGGCCATTTCCTGCGGAACCTGCACAAAGACGCGAAGCTTTTTGGTTTGCGCCAAATGAAAGAGTTCCCGGTTGCCGGCGGCGACGATCAGATCCCCGGAATCAATATTGCGGATCGTGATGATGCCGGAAAACGGGGCAGTCACACTGGAAAACGCCTGGATTTTTTCCAGCCGGCGCACCTCGGATCGGGCCGAATTGGCAATAGCGGTCTTCAGCTTGAGGTCGGCCTGTTTTTCAGCGGCATCCTGTTCGCTGACACTGGCAGTTTGAAGCAGTTCCGCCCAGCGGGCTGCCGTAATTTTGGAGATTCCCAGAGATGCCTCGGCCTGATCGAGCTGGCCCCGAGCCCGTTCCAGTTCCTGAAGCTGCTCGGGGGTATCGATCGTGGCAAGCAACTGACCGGTCTCTACGGGATCGCCGATGTCCACATATCGCTGCTTGAGATAACCGCTGATGCGGGCATAAATCGGCGCCTCCACCCAGGGTTTGATTTCCGCAGGCAGGGCCGACTGGATCATGCTCTGGCCGGGTTTGGGCGAGATCACAGTGACAGCGGGAACGGAAAGCTCACGGGTTTCGGCGTTCAACTCGCTTTGCTGGCGCCATCGGGGAATCAGTCCGGCAATCACGCCCGTGACGATCAACACGATCGCAATCAGGGTTACCACCAGAAACTTGACAGGGGATCGCTGAAGTATTGCCTCGGGTTCCGGGTTTTCCTTAAAATTGTCTATTTGGTTTGAATTCATAACCATACCTTATCAATCATTGGTTTCTAACAATCGGAGCGCATCGTTCTGCAACTTTTCGGGCGCTTTCCTGTGAAGCAGGCTGAATACCGCGGGCACGAAAAAAAGCGTTGCGAAAGTGGCCAGGATCAAGCCCCCGATGACCGCGCGGCCCAGTGGGGCATTTTGCTCCCCGCCTTCTCCCAGTGCCAGCGCCATGGGCAGCATGCCTATGATCATGGCAAGCGCCGTCATGAGTACCGGACGCAGACGGCCCACGCCTGCTTCCCATGCCGATGAAAACGGATCATTTCCCTGCTCCAGATGGGTCCGGGCAAAAGATATCACTAGAACGGAATTTGCTGTTGCCACCCCTAGGCTCATGATGGCGCCCATCAGGGCCGGAACACTCAAGGTTGTCAGCGTCAGATAAAGGCCCCAAATGACCCCCGCAAGTGCGCCAGGCAAAGCCATGATAATGATGAAGGGATCCAGCCAGCTCTGAAAATTGACGACCAGAAGCAGATAAATGAACGCAACCGCCAATCCCAGTCCGATACCAAGACCGGTGAAGCTGGATTGCATGGTATCCGCCTGACCCCTCAGAATGATAGCGGAGCCCTTTGGTAATTCCTTTTCTGCCGCTGCAATCAGGGGGCGGATGTCTTTCAATACTCCACCCAGATCAAGGCCGCTCACGCCGGCAAAGACATCGATCACCGGCATCACGTTGTAATGGGAATAAATGGGAGAGCCGATTTTTCGCTCAACAGAGGCCACATTGGCCAAAATCTGGGGGCTGGCGCCTCCGGGTTTACCAGCGTTCAGCGGGATGGCGTTCAGCGCGGAAAGTGAGTCCATGGCGTATTCCGGGACCCGTATATTGACCAGATATTGAATGCCGTTTTTCGGATTCAGCCAGTAATTGGGCTGAGTCTGGCTGCTGCCGGAAAGATTCAGCAACACCGATCCGGCCACATCGCGCTCGGTCAGTCCGATTTGGGATGCCTTGGTGCGGTCGATGGCAAAGTGCAGCTCGGGCTGGTTGGCCGGTTGCTGGATCCTTACATCCACGGCGCCCGGTACCTTACGGATATTATCGGCCAGTTTTGCCGCGATTTCCCGCGATTTTTCACGATCCCGGCCCATGATCTGAATATCAATCGGGGCCGGCAACCCGAAATTGATGGTTTGATTGACGATATCGGCCGGCAGAAAATAAAATGTCGATCCGGTGAAGTCACGTCCCAGGCGGGTGCGCAACAGGCGAACATAATCATCCGTGGGCCGGTGTTCCAGGTTGAGTGAAACCAGAATATCCGCATCGCCGGTTCCCGTTACACCATTATCGAGATAAGTCAGCGGAATGCCGCCGCTGGGAATGCCGATATTATCCAGAACTCCGGCAAGTTCCCTGGCGGGGATCACTTCCCGGATCACGGTTTCGATGCGGTCCACAAGCCGGGTGGTTTCTTCGATGCGGGTTCCGCCGGGGGCGCGGACGTGCAAACGGAAATGGCCTGCATCCACTGTCGGGAAAAAATTCTGCCCAAGCTGCGGGACCAGCATCCAGGTACCAGCGCAAAAGACCAGAAAGAGCATCGTAAAGAGGATGCGATGGGAAAGCACCGCGCCCAGCAGGTTCCGGTAACCTTCCCGGAACCTGTCGAAACTGTTCTCAAATGCCCTCTGCAGCGCGGCAAACGGGCGCAGCCACAGTGGCGTTTTTCGGGTGCCAGCCGGATGACCCCCTTCGCTGTTGCGGTAAAACCACATCACCAGGGTCGGGATGAGGGTCCGGGAAAGCACATAGCTTGCCAGCATGGCAAAGACGACTGCTTCGGCCAGAGGTACGAAAAGATAGCGCGCCACACCCGTAAGAAAGAACATCGGTACAAAAACGATGCAGATGCAAAGCGTCGAGACGAACGCTGGCAAGGCGATTTCCTGCGCACCGTCCAGAATCGCCTGGATATTGGGTTTTCCCATCGCCATCTGCCGGTGAATATTTTCGATTTCAACCGTGGCATCGTCCACAAGGATGCCGACGGCCAGAGCCAGTCCTCCGAGCGTCATGAGGTTGATGGTCTCGCCAAGCACGCTGAGCAAGGATAGGGATGTGAGCACAGAAAGGGGAATGGAAAGAGCAATGATAAAAGTGCTTTTCCAGGAACCCAGAAAAAGCAGAATCATCATGGCAGTGAGCGCTGCCGCGATCACACCTTCCTTGACCACGCCATTTACCGCGGCGCGGACAAAAAGCGACTGGTCGGCAAACTCTTTGGCTTCCAACTCAGGAGGAAGGCCGATTAAAATTTGTGGCATGGCTTTTTTCACGCCGTCCACAACACTGAGGGTTGAGGCCGCGCCGCTTTTTAGAATGGTGAGCAGCACGCCACGCACGCCGTTTAACCGGACGATGTTCTGCTGTGGCTGATAGCCGTCGTGTACCTGGGCCACATCACCGATCCGGATCACGGCGCCTCCCACGGTTTTGATGGGCAGATCGTTCAATGCCGTGATCATTTCCGGATTGGTGTTCAACGAGATACTGTATTCGGTTTCCCCGATTTTGGCCGTGCCGCTGGGAAGCATGAAATTCTGGGCATTGAATGCATTGACGACATCCTGGGGAGCCAGGTTCTTGGATTCAAGGGCTGCCAGATCGATATCGACGGCGACAACCCGCGCCTTGCCGCCAGCCGGATACGGCACGGATGCGCCCCTTACGGTTGCAAGACCCACCTTGACGCGGTTCATGGCCATGTCCTGAAGTTCTTGTTCGGAAATTTTCGGACTGGCCAGACTGTATTGCAAAATTGGGACACTCGATGCATTGTAGCGGATGATGAAGGGCGGGTTAATCCCCGGCGGAAGAATGCGCAGCACCGCCTGTCCGCTGGCGGTGATCTGCGCCAGTCCATCGGTCACGGAAGCGCCGGGCTGGAAAAAGACCTTGATAACCCCTGCGCCATTGTAAGCTGTGGACTCAATGTGTTCGATATCGTTCACCAGGGTGCTGATCATGCGCTCGTGGTTATAGACGATGCGCTCCTCCACTTCCTTGGCGTTCAAACCATTATACACCCAGACCACGCTGATGACCGGGATGTTGATCTCTGGAAAAATGTCCGTTGGGGTGCGTAGCAGCACAAACGGTGTCAGCAACAGCAGCACCAGCGCCGCCACCACAAAGGTGTAGGGCCGGCGTAATGCAAGTCGGACTATCCACATGTTTCACTTCCTTCTGAAAAACAGTTTCCCTAAAATCCATCACCCAACAATCAGTTTACAGCACAGCCTCCAGGGGTACCCGATTTTTAAAGCAGTATTAGTGCCAGTTCGGACAGATTTTTTGTAACACGCTGTAAAGATAATTTTATCTATGGGAAAAGGCGTCCGAATCACGGAAGCGCTTACAACTCCTTGGCGGCAATAAATGTCGAATGGATTTTGAGCATAATTGCGAAATGCTGGCGGATTCAGGATGTTGGATCATTTGGCGAATTATTATCCAGTCATCCGGCGATTCGACATAAGTGTCGAATGCATAATCCGTCCCCTGTTCACTGTAATCCTGATATGAAGAAAACCGAGAAAAGATTGAAACAATCAATACGTTACTGAAAGGCGCAGCAATAGCAAAAACGGTCCAAAAGAAAACAATCGGAACGAATCCGGCAATTGACTTGATTATGTATTTATGCCCCAAAGTATCTCATCAGCATTGAAGTACCTGTCCGTGCATGGAAATTCCCGGCGTTTGAGTTTTCCGGAAAGATCGGAAAAATTCGATCTTAGATTTGCCATCTGTCTGTATCCCTGACACAAATATTATCCTAAAGCAAGAGCCAAAGCGGCAGGAACATGGCCTTATTTCCGAATTTTCTGAACAATTAAAATATTGGGCTCATGGAAGCTGCTTTTTAAATTCCCTTAAATTAAAGCGTAATGACCTTATCGGCCAAATGCATGGCGGTGACGATATCCAGCATATTGGTGGTTTCGCCGACCTGTTTTCTTTCCAGCAGGTTGAAATACTATCATCATTGATAGGAATCATGCTGTGCGGGGCCATAACTGACCTCAAAAACAGGCACTCAATGCTGCTGAAGCGCTCACGCACAATTTCCAGGCCGGGGATAAGTGACAGAAGATTTTCTAATGGACTTTTGATTCCCTGTTCGCGCTGGTGGCAGGGGCAAAATTCTTTCCTGCTGCTTGCCAAAATGCCTTTTAATACAAAATGGCGGCGTATGGTCCGGGCAATCCGCCAGCCTGCTGAATTCTGATGCATTTTGATTTTTCATGCCATTCGGTGGCACGTTCGTTGCTTTGGTGATGCTCATTACCAAAGGAGGAGATGACAAATGAAAGGAATATTCAGAGTGCACAACCCGATATTTTGCTTGACGCGTAACACGGGCAGGGTTATATATCGATAAAAAGCGATATAAGAATATATCATGAAAGAATTCATCAAAGTCATGAAAGCCCTCTCGGACTCAAGCCGGGTAAAAGTCCTTAAGATGCTCCAGCAGCGGATGTTGTGTGTCTGCGAAATCCAGGCTGCGCTGGGTCTTGCTCAGTCAACGACCAGCAAACACCTTAAACTGCTTGAAAACGCCGGGCTGGTGGTATCGTCACGGGATGGGCTGTGGATCAACTACCGGTTGTCCGACGGTGCTCAGAGCGAATATGCGGCCAGGCAGATCGACAGCCTTGAGAAATGGCTGGAAGATGACCCGCAGATCGTTGAACTGGTCAACAAACTCCCCCAAATCCGTCGCGAGACAATTTTGAATCCAAGCAAATATTGCACCCAGGAGGTGCCCCATGCTGCTCGAAAAAGTACACAATCTACCCCCAAGCCCAAGCTGTTTGAGATTTTAAAGCTTCTGCCCAAAACCAACTGCAAGGCCTGCGGGGAGCCCACCTGCATGGTGTTTGCCGCACGGGTCGCCGAAGGCGCCAAAGGCAGCCAAAGCTGCACAGAGCTTACCCCGGATGCGCGATCCTCTCTGGACGCTTATCTGGGCCGGTTCCATTTTTCGGATTAAGGAAAAGATAGAAGCACTGCTTTTGATCGTGTGAAGTAACGGCATCATATTAAGGAGATAAAATCTGATTATAATGGATTTGGGGGTTGATTGTATTTTCAATAGGTTATAAGTATGGTCGATTTATTGTGCACAATTTGCGTGATAAGAGTAAACTTCTGTATTTATAATAAAAATAATAGCAATTGGACAATATATTTCAAATCATTTTTCGAAATAGCGTATTAAAATCCCCCCAATCCATTATAATCAGAATTTCTTTAATTTGGACGTTCTGGGATTGATTCTGCTGGCATGTTCGCTAAAACCCTTTCAGCAGCATGTCTTACCTTCAATTCGTGATGAAAGTGTTACCGATCATAGTGGCGATATACACTAAATCAGCCATCCCTAAAAAAAATTATAACCAGGATATCTCGAATGGATAACAACACCCGATATCAAACAAAGCAAAAACTCATGAGCCGTTTATGGATATTGGCGATTTCCGTTATGATCATCGTTTTGCCGTCTCACGGTACGGTAATGGCGGATGATCCTTCAACGACACAGGTGAATTCTCTTCAGGAATTGGTGGACAGGTTCGACTCTTCAAGCTGCAGGGAATGTCATGAGCAGATATTTACACAGTGGGAGAAATCCCATCATTCCCGTTCATTAATGGGTATAAATGACTATATATTTATTGCATCATACCTCAAAAAAGGCTCTTTGGCCATACCGTCGGGTGAAAAAGCTACAAAGAAGAACTTTCCCTGTTTCAAATGTCATTTTCCCCAGATCGAATTTGCCACGGATTCGGTCGCGGCGGAGATTGCCAAGGCAGCATTGAATAATGATCAGGAGACGATTCGCAAGCTGAATATCGGTTGTTTGGTATGTCACCGCGAAAAAGCCGTGGTTCATGGCCGGCCGGACATGAATGTCATTTATGGAAATAATGACATCAAGGATCACCCCGAGACGCCTGTCCGGAAAAGTCCGCTTCTTAAGAATTCGTTAATGTGCGGGCAGTGCCATGGGCTGGGTCCCAACCTTGAATTTGAAACGCCGGTTCAATGTGCAACGCTATACGGGAGCTATCTGCACGCTTATATCCCGTCAGGCGGTACAGAAACCTGCCAGCAATGCCATATGCCGGGGGGGGATCATTACATGCCGCCGAATTTCAACAACCGGACGGAATTGTCCGAGCGACTGCGGAATGCGCTTCCGATGCAAGTTCGGGCGCTTGCATATTTGTTCCAGCCAAAGGAAGAGGATGTCCGGCCGATGGTAGTGGTGAATACGAAAATCTTTAGCAAGGCGGGTCACCGTATCCCTGACGGCTGACCGTCCAAGACTGAAGTGGTCCTGGATGTGACCGCAAACGATACTGACGGAAAACAAATATTTCACACTTCCAAGATTTACATGCCTCAGGCTACCGATTCCCGCTCAAACAACATGGTTCTGGGACCTGACAAAAAGCTTGGGTTAATTCGGGATACAAGCATTCAGCCCTTTGCACCCAAAGAAGAAACCATCGAAATTCCGTTGCCTCCGGGAGTAACGGATGTCGATCTGGAAGTGAGCCTGAGCTATCAACCGAGACCAGGTGATATTTATCCTATCCACAATATCAAAAAACACGTCAGCATCGATCCGAAATAAGTGAAGGGAGGAGAACCAAATTCGTAATGCTTCTCTGACATCCGATAGGGTAAGCCGGGACATGAATAAACGCTTGATTATAACGGATTTGGGAGATTTTAACATGCTATTTTGAAAAATATTTTCAATTACTATTATTTTTATTATAAATACAACATGTTAATCTTACCACGCAAACCTTGTGCAATAAATCAGCAATACTTATAACCTATTGATAATACAATCAACCCCCAAATTCGTTATAATCAGCAATTATCGAATAAATATCAAGGCAAATGGAGGAAACCTGACATGGCGATCCCTTATAGTGTGATCGAAATATATAGCAGCGAAGAAGCCAGGCATGACGGCAAACCATTAACCGATGCTGTGATGCAGCACCTTCTGAAGTTGAAACTTGCCGCGCGGTGTATTGTCACCCGAGGGATTTCCGGATGCTATGAAAATGGCGAGACCGCAACCGGGAACATTGAAGTCCTTTCTTACAATATGCCCATTAAAATTGAGGTGATTCTGCCCTCCGCAGAATCAGCGGCAGTACTTCAGGCCCTGGAAGCGATGGTCTGCGAAGGCATTGTGTTGTGCAGAGAAGTCGTAATTCGATCTCATAATATCTGCAAACAGCTCCTGCCCCGTCACCTCAAGATCAAGGATATCATGACTCCTTCGCCCCGAAGCGTTATGTTCACCACCCCCCTCAGTGATGTGGCTACCCTGCTGCTGTCTTCCATTTTTTCCGGAATACCGGTGGTGGATGAAGAGAGCCGCCCCATCGGCATCATCACCCAGGGCGATCTCATCCGTCGCGCTGGGATGCCCATGCGAATCGGCATGCTGGCGCACTCCAGTCAGGAAAAAAAAGATGCGGTTCTAAAATCCCTTTCCTCCAAAAGGGTGGCAATGATCATGTCCAGTCCGGCAATCTCAATCGAAGAAGACGCGATGGTTTCAGAAGCGGTGGGCCGAATGATTCGACGAAAGCTGAAACGGCTGACGGTGGTTGATAAAAACGGACAGTTGGTCGGCATGCTCTCGCGGCTGGACATTTTCCGGACCGCCATGAATGAATCGCCGGACTGGAGCGCCTTTCAGGGGCAGCATATCCAGGTGGGAAATCTGCAGCGGATTTCAGATGTCATGCGCCGGGACATGCATGTGGTATTGCCGGACACATCCGTGGAAGATGTGATCCGGATGATTGACTCCAATGATATTCAGCGCGTGGCGGTGGTGGATTCAGCGGGCATTTTCCTCGGATTGATCTCAGATCAGGATCTGCTGATCGCTTTCTCCAATGATCACCCTGGGATATGGGATTTTTTTGTGACCTATATCCCCTTTATGGAAAGAACAAAGCAGCATCGAAACATCACGACGCACCTGCAGATCCGAACCGCCGGAGAGGTGATGAAAACGGATCTGATCACCGTTCAGGAAGACACGCCGCTGGATGAAGCCCTGAAGCTGATGGTTGACAAATCTCTCAAACGCCTTCCGGTGCTGGATGCATCCGGAAAGTTCATGGGCCTGGTCAGCCGGGATGCGCTGCTGCGAACGGGATTTCAAGAAGTGTAATCCGATCAGGGGGCCGTGCTTTCACTCAGTTGCCTTTGATTATGGCGGCTCAGACGCTATCTGCATTCAGTCCGTCTGAGCCGAACCGTCATAATACGGTACCCGGCAGGTCATCCGCCTCCCCATCAGCAGTGGAAACGCTTGTTGCCAGAGAGCGCGGGGAAGATAAGTTTCTTTCAGAAGCGAGTTGCAAGCATGAAATACGATCAAATCCACAAAGACTGTTTTGTCCCCTCTTTGATTATGCTGTTCGGGTCCTTCTTGAGAATGGGCATCACTGCATTCGGCGGTCCGGCCATGATCGCCTATATCCGCAAGATGGCCGTCGTGCAGAAACAATGGATAGATGGGGAATCTTTCCAGGATGGTGTCGCCCTCTGCCAGGTCATTCCTGGAGCGACCGTTATGCAGATGGCGGCCTACATCGGGCTGAAGGCCAGAGGGGTGCCCGGAGCAATGGTAAGCTATATCGGGTTTGGCCTTCCGGCGTTCTTTCTGATGATGGCGTTTTCGGCTCTCTACTCGATTACGCACACGCTGCCTGCCGTGGTTTCGGTCTTCAGCGGTCTTCAGGCCGTCATTGTGGCTGTTGTGGCCAATGCCGCCGTATCTTTCGGAAAGACATCCCTCAAAAGCCGGAAAAACGTGCTGGTTGCCTGCATCGCCGCGGGTCTGTTCTGGCTCATGGCAAATCCGATGCTCATCATTCTTCTGGCGGCTTTATTGGGGATGTTGCTGAACAGCAGACAGCAGGCCACCCTTCGGGCCGAACATGAGACCAGAATGCCAGCCACAACGCGCGCCCTGTTGCTCTTTTTGCTTGGGACCGTTTCGGGCTTTGGCCTGCTCTCTTTCTTTCGAAAAGATCTTTTGCAGCTTGCCGTACTCATGTCCAAGATTGATCTGATTGCCTTTGGCGGAGGATTTGCCTCGGTTCCCCTCATGTTCCATGAAATCGTTGAAGTCCGCTCCTGGATGGATGGACCGACCTTTCTGAACGGAATAGTCCTGGGGCAATTCACGCCCGGTCCCATCGTAATCACGGCGACCTTCGTCGGCTATCTGGTCCACGGCTTTCTCGGAGCGATCGTTGCCACTGTAGCCATATTCCTGCCGTCTTTCCTGATTCTGCTCGGTGTTGCTCCCTATTTTGACAGGCTTCGCGCCTCCCCATGGTTTGCCAGGGCTATCGGCGGTATTCTCTGTTCTTTTGTTGGGCTTCTTCTTACGGTCACCATCCGCTTTGCCTTGAACGTTCACTGGGATTTTCCCCACATGGCGCTTGCGGGAGCGGCTTTTGCCGCTCTGATTTTCAAACTGGATATCCTTTGGGTGGTTCTTGCGGGAACTGCTGTTTCGATACTTGCTTTTTAGGCATATTTCAGAAGGAAGTGAATCACATGGATTGTTCTATTATCGATATTTCCACTGCTTTCCTTAATGCATTGAAAGCACATTCCGATATTACCTCCTTTTGACGAGTCAGGTGCGGTTGCGTTACATCCCCAAAAAAGCCAGGCCATATTTTGTTCCGGTAAAAATAATGATGCCCGCAAGCATCCATTTGATGGTGCGAGCGGGGACAAATTTCTGACAGCGTGCGCCCAGATACATACCAGCCATTCCACCCAAGCCGAACAGAATGCCCAGCAGCCAGTCCGGCGCCACGGAGAGATTGGGATAGAATGGGGCGATGGCCTGGTAGAAAGCGACCCCGGCCACGGAGGTGATGAATGTCCCCATCAGCGCGGCGCCGGCAATGGTATAAACCGGAAGTCCAAAAAATGTGACAAAAAACGGGGCAATAATGGCGCCGCCGCCGATGCCGTAGATACCACCCACGATCCCCACGATGAAACTGAGTGAGAATATGCCCCAGAAAGACACATCAAACGATTCGCCGTAAAAGGTGTACCCCAGCCGCCTGAAATTGAAATGGATGCCGGTGATGGGCTTGAGAGCCTCCGGATTTGACGGATTTGATGGATCACTTTTTTTGCGGTAATTGCGCACGAGCTCCTGAAATCGTTTTTCAGCGGCGGCTTTGTCATTGGCACCAGCGCTTTTCTTAGTCAGGTCCAGAACCATCCGGATTCCGATATAAAGCAGAACGCCTGCGGCAAAAACCTTGAAATTTCTGGCATCCGGAAGATAGGCCACGCGAACGATGGCGCCGATAAGAACACCCGGCAGGGTTCCGATGACAACCACCCAGGTCAGAGGCCAGACCATTCGGCCTTCCCGCCAGTAACGATACACGCCGCTGGGGATCGCAACAATGTTGAACAGTTGATTGGTAGCACTGACAGAGGGATTGACATACCCCAGAAACGACATCTGGAACGGAAGCAGCAGGAAGGCTCCGGACACACCGCCCATGGATGTAAAAAAGGAAATACAAAAAGCGACCACGGGAGGAATCCAGATGGAGACTTCAATTCCGGCGGTTTGAAAAAACATGACAAGACCTCCTTTGGGAAAGTTGTTGCCTATTAATAAACACGATTTTATAATTTATCGTGTTTATTAATATCAACAAATTTTATGCGCTGTCAAGAAAGTTTTGGTTGTCTTGCAAAAATCATCGGATATACTAAAAGAAGTGGTGTTCTGAAGATAATGTATGGAATGATCAAGAGAATCCAAAAAAACTGAATTTCAAGCCCAACAGGTGACCATTATGACGCTTTCAACAACGAACCGACCCGGCCAAACAAGCATTATATTTACAACGAATGAGACCAATTGTCTGAATACGCTGCAATTGAGTCAACTGGAACAATCCTACCGAGAATGGGCGAAAAGCTCGCAGCGATCCGATATTTCTTTATCCCGAAAACGTATCTTGCTGATCTTTCTTTTAATCCGTTATACAGGCGCCAGGCTGAATGAGGTACTGGAGTTGAATCCGTTTTGTGATATTGACTTTCACCGTCAGGTGGTGTGTTTTGGAAAAGCAGGGACTGAGAAAGGTCATAAAATACGTGAAGTTCAGATGTCTGAAGCCCTTTCCAATGAGATCAATACTGTTCTGAGTGATCCTTTGTTGAAATCACTCCCAAATCATTGGTTTCAGGTGGATCCAGGACACGTCCGCCGTAAGTTCTACGAACGCGCTGTATCCTGTGGCTTTCTTCCAGCGCATGGCGCTCCGGATGCCATCCGGAAATCCAGGGGAGCGGAGCTGATCCAGAACAACATGCCATTGCAGGTTGTACAGCGGATGCTGGGACATTCAACGCCCAACCTGGCCGCCTCCTATGTTGAATTTTCCGATGAGGACATTCAGCAGGCAAGCCGATTTTTTATTGAAAAAGAGTCGCTTCGAAAAACCAGCGCGCGCAACATTTTTTTCGGTAAAATCTGCGCGATCCAACTTGGCGACATTCAATCGAAAATCGACATGCTCACCATCGCAGGCGCCACGGTGACCGCCGTGATTACCAATGACAGCTTGGCCAGGCTGGGTCTGAAAATCGGATCGCTGATCACTGCGGAAGTCAAAGCCCCCTGGGTGATTTTAAAAAAAGGCGATAATGAACCGGACTGTACGGCTGAAAACCGGTTTCAGGGAACCATCGCCAGAATTACGGAAGGGAATATCATGACCGAATACGCGGTTCGTCTTGAGGACGGGACGGAACTGTGCTCTGTCATTACCCGGGAAAGCGGCAAGCGCCTGGGACTTCTGGATGGAGAGCCGATCTGGGTCTTATTCAACTGTTTTTCTGTGGTGCTGCACCGTGATTGACATTTGCGGATAGTGACTTATTTATCAAGCCGTTTAAAAAATCGAGCAGTTTATCCGCAGCGGGTAGGTCTTTTGCAGCATGTAGCAGAAACATCAGCCAAAAGGGGAAAGGAATCATTTACCGCAACAGCAGCCACATCCCCCAATACCGCTGGCCTTTTCAAATGCTTCCCGGCCCTCCCGAAAAGACAGCCAGGCCATGGAAATGGAGCCCAGAGAATCCACCCACCCAATGCCGGTCAGTTCATAAATAAGGCTGGCTGCCAGCAGAACTCCGGAAAGGATCAAACAGATCCGGGTGCATCCCGCGTCTGCCAGAATGGCCTGGGAATTCAAGGCGGTTCCCACTTTGACCTTGAAATGAATGAGCGCCCACATGGACCCGATGGAAATCAGGGAAATAACGATTCCCCAGAAAGTTGACTCCGGATGGTGTCCTGAATAGATGTTGTATAGCGCTGTCGCTGTCAGTCCCGCTGTCAGAAGATAAAATGCAGTGCCTGTGATTTTCAATGCCCGCTTCTCGAAACGGTCCGAATTTTCGTCTGCTGATTGCCGGAGCCGGCGAATCATGTGCCAGATCCCGATTCCCGAGATCACTTCGACAAAAGAATCCACGCCGAATCCAAACAGCGAAAGGGTTTCATCCTGAAACCCGAAAAATACCGAAACCGCACCTTCAAGCAGGTTATAATAAATGGTGATCAAGGCCAGCCATTTGGCATTTTGATAGAGACGATTTATCGATGAATCTTGTGCATCCAATATGAATTTCTCCTTTTGAGACCACCATCCTTTGATCAATCCAACCCTTCTCTACCGGGGGGTTTTGCCGCGAAAATGGTCAACATCAGCTCCGCATCATCCAGCAACTTATATTCCGGATATCCTTGAAACTGCAATGGAAATGGAGTCCAAGCGGGGCAGGCCAAGCTGATCATCCAGGGTATGACGGGAATATGGCTGATCCTGGCCCTGGCGTTTCATCTGGCTGCTGTCGGCATTATCGGCCTGTCGGTTATTGTTCTCTTGACCGCCCTGAACGGTATTGTCGAAGAGCATCAACTGGGACAAGCTTTTAAGGAAGCACTGCCGTTCACGGCCCTTTTGGTAGTTTTTTTCACCATCGTAGCCGTAATTCACGACCAGCACCTGTTTGGGCCGGTAATCAGCTATGTCCTCAGCCTCAAGGGCAATACGCAACTGGCGGCCTATTATATCGCCAACGGCCTGCTGTCAATGATCTCCGAAACCAAAATGCATATCACAGATGCACTGGGCCTTATTCCCGATATTGGAATGAGCGGAGCACTGCTCATGGAAAAATTGACCGGCCCCAATATAGCCCGGTCCGATTTCTGAAAAGGTTTGGGACATCTACCATGCCGAGACTGTAGCTCAATTATCTCAGCGTATCCGTCGACTACGGCAGTGGGCCAGTGCTATCACGATTGATTCTGTACAAAATAAGGTACTCAAGTTGTGCGACAAAGCCCCCCAGTTCAAGAAAGCTTTCTCTCATCCCCAAGCCTACCGCACCAGCAATGCACTGGATCGGCTGATGAACTACCAGGATCGGATTCTCTACTCCATCCAGTACTTCCACGGGCATGCAACAAGCGCTTTGCTCTACCTGCGGTCAATGGCTATGATCTGGAACTTCCACCCATACTCTACAAGAGCTTGCTATGAAGGCGCGCGTGCTTCACCTTTTGAAGCACTGAATGGATTCCAATACCATTCCAACTGGCTCCAGAACATGCAGCTATGCCGGTCATAGCGGTGCTGGGTCCCTGCGAGGGTGGAGAGTCTGACCACAAAATCCGGTAGAACCAGGATCATTCCAATGTATCGTTCGCCATCCAACACCGGTGTAAAGTTGAATCAAGCATTCCTATGAACACAACTTGTTCAATTTCATTGAGCGGAATACTTGATTAGATTTTCAACCGCCCTCATACCGGCTGCTTGCAGCTTTTCCTTGTCTTTCGCCATAAGCCCAAACGACACTGTCATGTAGTATTGGCCCTTCAGAATATGCAGCCCCGGAGGCATCAGAAAGTTATCATCCCCGACGCCATCGATCTTAGAGGCATCTTGTACCGCACTCTTGGTTGCTTTGAAAATAGATTGAGGTGTATTGCCGCCCTCGCGTGACTTTTTGTCCATAAAGGCCATCTGGGTCAAGCCTACCTGAAAGAATGCCCCGTCTTTCTCATACACGCACAGCTTCAAACCGACCCGAGGCTCTTCTTTGACGGTACACTCCCCCAAACTGACACCTGTAAGCGCCTTGGCATCTTCCTTGGTGATGATCATTGCGGGCTCAATCATTTTGGCCCCGACACTTCCTGCTTTTTCCTTAGATATACTGTCACAACCACACATCTGGCAGAAAGCAAGCACCATGCAGGTTGCAACCAAAAACATTTTTCCCATTTAGCACCTCTACTTTTATGAATCCCATTTAAATGTACAACCTACTATATTGTAGGGAATTTTTGACCCAACACCGCGTTCAGCGGGCGCGGCGGCTACGAACATTGAATTTAACAAAGCCTGTCCTCCGCGCTCCGCTGGAACGTATTGTTAGGCTGGGTGCGTTTACTGTGGCATAAGCCTGCTGTTGGTGATCCTGACAGACAATACGTTTCCATAAACCCAATCATTCTCCGCCTGGCTGGTAATCGTCGCCAAATGCCCGCCCAAACCAGCGCAAGCGGTTTTAGCTGAATTCCAGTTTAGAAGCATGTACAACACCACAAAATGCCTGGCTGAGCGCGCCTAACCTGCAATTGAGCTGACGGGGGGCGAGCTGCGATAGCTTTTGTTACAAAATGGCCTTTAATGAGACTGATAACCCACAAGGCGCAATAGTCTCCCCCGTTCAACTCTAATTGACTATTTGGGCGGTGAAGTAACTTCAGGAGGGAGGGGATTCGTGATCATCTACGGCCTCGATTATAGTGAGTTCCGCGATAACTTTACACCTCTGGCATCTCTACTCCTACTCCAAGATGATTTTACTTAGCTCATAAATCTCTTCCCATGTGGTTTTGCACTCCTCACATGCGGCGCTAACACAATAAGTACCATTCCTTTTTTCCATGTATTCTTTGTAAATGTGATCGTGACCGCAGTTGGGGCAAACAGTGCTATCTTCATGTATGTACTTGTCATCCTTATCACAGTCTTTATAAAATGAGAAAAGAGCTTGTTTACAAGTTTTACATATAATACATACTATGCCTTTCTTAGTATCCAATCCCATTGTGATTTCATGTCCAATATGTTTTACTAATTGGCTGTAACAATAAATATTATCCATCTTGGTTCCTTTACTTTATTTAAAGTCCTAAGAAATTCTAAGAGTTGTATTTTTGTTATCCAAAAATTAAATTTGGAAATGCACTGCGCGCAATAGTGAGCATCTTTCCGGCAATTATTCCTTTCTTGCCTGCCGCATTGACATAAACTCGAAAACTTGTACCCTTCTTTAGGGTGACAAGAAAGTAATATTGATCTTCATCAACCTTGGCTGATTTTTTTCTTCTTCTTACCAAAGTGCTAAAATCATTTTCTGTGAGACAGCAAATCTCCCCATCTTCGACACAAACCAGAGCAAAAAAAATGTTGTGTTTTCCCTTCTGGATTTTAGAGATATTTTTGATGTGCTCTTCGTTGAATGTGAAAACGTATTCACCAGAATCATTTGGTTCTGAAGCATATTTACATAATACGGCTATATCACCATTAATCAGGAAGCCATTGTTCACCCGATTACCTTCAATCTTCAGGGTGTTTATTGCTGTAAAATTGGGGTGTTCAGCAATTTGCATCACTGCAGCGCCAACATTCTGCTGTTCAATTCGAATTTTCAAATAATACCTCCATTTCTTTGCAAGTAGCGTCTAAAATCAGCGAAAAAACAGAACCCGTTCAGTTGATAGGTTGGACGATGATGAATCTGTCTGATTTCGATATCCGCAGTGCTTCGATATCTGCAAAAATTCGCGATACCTCTTGTCTGCTCTCAATACCGTTGGGCGGAGACAGCCTCTCTGGAGCCGCTCTATAGTCGCGAGTTCTTTATATTTTCGAGACACCTCTGATGCTACTTCGGCAAACTATTTCTACTCTTGTTTGTCGCGATTTCTTCCGGCCTACAACGCACAACACCAAGCTAACTGGCGTGCGGGCCTTATCGCACGTCCTGAGTGATTTGTTAGGCAACTTTGGCTTTTATGGATGTCCCAAATCTGTAGTTGTCGACAGGATTTACGATTCTCCCATCCCCGAAGCATCACTGCAAGACAATCTCTTGGATTGGGCAGTTGAAACAGGATAGGCAGTGGTAGTTGGGTGACTGGTGGAACGCCTGCAAATCAGAGAAAAGGCACACTCCGTCCCCCTCGGGTACATCCGATAACTTCACTACGTCATCCTTTGCCATGTGTAAAGTGCAGCCAATGGTTTGAAGAGCGCCTAACAACGAATTCAGTGGCGGGCGATAGCCAGTCCACTGCAATGACGGGTTATGCGCTCTGCCTTCTGAACCGTTATTTATAAATCCGTTAATGGCTCATTTCAGGTATCAGTCAGTGTAACTCGAAAGACAGATGAGCAGTCTGCCTCGCCTTAACCGATACACGTCATCTTCTTACATCCTCATGTTTGTAAACTGATCGGTCAAGTCACAATCAAAAAACATCACTTCCCTGGTATGTTCACAGTTAATACACTTCATCATGTGTGCCTATATCAAGCAACACAATAACTTCACTGCTGATTTCGCTCTTCCTCTCAATTGAAAACACTATCCTGCAATCATATCCGCATATACACGCATATAATCCCGACAACTCGCCATCCAGCTTATGTGTTCCCAAATGTGCCGCAAACACATCTTTCTGCATCTGTTCCAGTGTTTCTCCGATATGCTTTTGTAATTTTTTGTTCCGATTGACAAATTTGCGAAAAATTCTTTTAAATTTCGGAGTCAGAACAAACTCTCTCATGATTCAGTTATTCCATCTGATGTTATGCACAACTCCGATATGATTTCCTGAACAGATTTCGGTTTTAATCTGCCTGCATGGAAATCAGCGATTGATTTTCTTGCATCATCGGCAATTTCCCTGCGGCGTTTTTCAAAATGCCGACGATAAAAAATATCAATAAGCATTTCCTGCTGTTCTGTCGGTAGTTGCCTTACAGTATCAATTGCATAATCAAGGGTAATCATTTTTATCCTCAAAACTTGTTACGAGTTAATATAGAGCATAACAACAAGTTCAGTGGCGGGCGATAGCCCGTCCACTGCAACGCTTGGTTACGCGCTTACTCTCTTTCTTAAATAGTGTCTAAATCCCATATCTTCTTTGCCGCTCCGATAATTAAATTTTGTCTCTTTTCAATTGCTTTTTTATCCCAGACAGGATTATTTTTATCTGAAATAAAGATTGCGATTTCTTTTTGTTGGTTTAATAAATTTTCTCGTCCATACGATTGAAGTTTGTCGCTAAATGGTTTGTTACCTATTGAACTATTATGGGATTGGGAAATCAACAACAGATTGCCTAAACTATTAAGCCAATTTCCTGATACAATCCCTTCCTGTGGATTTCCCTTATCTTCATAAATTCCGTAACCGTTTGCAACTGGGTCACCATTTGTCGGTGTTTGCGGCGCAATATGTTCTATGCTCTCGTTACGGATTAAATCTTCAAACGATACTTTGTGAGGTTTCGGGTGATTATCATCACATAAGTAGAGTTCGTATTTCCAAAGCAGATAATTATCTATCCTGTTTTTATAAAAGTAGCCGCTCAGATAGCTGTTCATTGACTGGTCATTCCAATAACTCCACCATCCGTTATTCTTTAAATTATCAACTATATTCCTGATATTTTTGTCAATATCTTCTGTTGAGTTACAATTTATCAAATAGTGGTTTAGCCGTGATTCTATTTCTGCTCTACCGCCACGGAGTAAATATCTGAAGGTAATGTTTTCAAAAAGTTTGATTAAACGGTTGATTGTCTTATCATCGGCGTTCAACTTATAGGCTTTGATTATAAAAGGGTAAACTAAAGCCATATTATTAAGATAACGCAAGTCTCTGGTGTAACTCTCTGCGCTTTTTTCAATTTTCTCTACGGTCTGAAAAGCTTGGGATAAGCCTGATACAAACTCCTTTATCCAAACTGCTTTTTCTGTGGTCAAAGTGGTGATTTTTTCTTTAATTCCTTTTATAACTTCTTCGCTGTAAAACCCTTTCCCGCTCACCACGCGCCAATAGTAATTCAGCACTTCATCTTCGTCAATTTTTATGCGGACAATATGTTTGTAAATTTTCGAGAGTTCATCTTCAAGGTATCCTATATTTTCCTCTATTTTTTCTTTGGTGCTGCTTGAAAGATAGATTTGCAGCATAAAATGTGCTTTTATTATTTCAAGATTGGAAAGTTTTTTCCCTCTGTCATTCTGAAAGGCAAAAATCTGTGTCGCCTGTGTTTTATCCTTAACTACATATTCGGTAATTGTCGCATTTTCAACAAGTTGACACCACCTAATTAAAGTTTCAACAGTTGCCTTTGAAAATTCTTTTTCAAATATTTCTTTGGCTGACCTGATTCTAACTTTTGAAGCTGTGTCAATTTCCTGAGAGTGACTGTCCTTAGCTTCAATTATTTCCTCAATAAAAAAATTGTTGTCATCTTTAACTGTCTTGAACTTCTGAGTATCCTTTCGTAAATCCTTCAGATAGTAATCTGTAATATCATCTAAGTCTAAATCTATCTTTTCACCCTTTATTTCTCTCCTTTTTAGTTCTTTTTTTAACACGCTGAAAAAAATGATTGAAGTTGTCAGCCTTTGCTGTCCGTCTATAATATACAGGACATTATCTTCTTTAATTTCAAACAGAAAATGTCCCAAGTAATAGTGGATTTCAGCGTTTGTTAAGTCTTCAATGAATTGATTGACTTGTTTATCATCCCAAGAGTAAGCTCTTTGGTAAGAAGGGATTTCAAATTTTCTGTTTTTGCTGTCAAACAGCCTGTTAATTGTGCTTTCCACTTGATTTTCATCCTTTTTTAGTTTCTGTGCATAACGACAAGTTCAGGTGCGTAAGTCAGCTGCAACTGATGGTTAGGATTTAAGTTGAAGTTGTGAAGGTTCGGGTAGAAGTTCTTTGTAAACCTGATTAATTATATACCATATTTTCGTACAAAAGTCAATAGTAAATATCTGTAATAATTTCATTTTTTACACTCAGTACGTTTTTTGTCTGAAGTTTTCAGTCTCAGTCTCAGAATATCCTAACAATTGATTATATGTTAGATGCCCTCTAAAATAAGGCAAACATTCTTTTTTTTGCGCACACGTATCTTGTAATTCAAATTTAGTCAACAGGTTTTTTGAAAATGACAGCACGTTTAGATTGCAAATAATAAACCAAAAAATTAGACTGAATTTCATCGGGAATATCATGACCACTCCAGACTCTGACCCAAAATGCCCGCCAAAGCTGCTCGAACAGATATGTAACGCCATCAAGCTGAAACACTGGTGATGTAGCCTGTGAAGGCGCTTCATCATCCATTATCCCAGATACTGCTTCAGATACCTTGCCGTATGCGATATATCGGACATTGCCGACATTTCCTCCGGTGAACCGTTCGCCACCACTTGCCCGCCAGCATGTCCGCCTTCCGGACCCAGATCAATGATGACATCGGATGCCAGAATGATATCCAGATTGTGTTCGATTACTACTACCGTGTTTCCGTGGTCCACCAGAGACTGCAATACCTGGATCAACTGCTCCACATCCGATGGGTGAAGCCCCGTGGATGGTTCGTCCAGAACATATACAGTATGATCGCTGGATGCCTTGACTAATTGATGAGCCAGCTTGATGCGCTGGGCTTCCCCTCCGGAAAGGGTGGGACTTGGCTGGCCCAGGCGCAGATAACCCAGGCCGATGTCGCAGACCAGGGACAACGCCCGGCGAATGGCCGGAACTGGAGTAAAAAAAGAAAGCGCCTCCTGAAATGTCATATCAAGGACTTCGGAAATGGTTTTGCCCTTGTAAACCACCATCAGCGTCTCCAGGTTAAACCGCTTTCCCTGACATACATCGCAGGGAACATAGACATCAGGCAGAAAACTCATTTCGATTTTGTTGTGGCCCTGGCCCTTGCAGGCGGCGCAGCGGCCTTCCTCGACATTGAATGAGAATCTTCCGGGCGGATATCCCCTGGTTCTGGCGGCAGGGGTCATGGCGAACAACTGGCGGATATCGGAATAGAATCCAACATAAGATGCCGGAACTGACCGGGGCGTTTTTCCGATGGGGCTGTGATCGACCTCCAGAACTCTTTTCACCGGCTCCCAGCCCCGAATGCTTCTGCACAGCTTTTCCGGGACAGGTCTGCCTTCAAGCCCGCAGCGGATGGCAGGAAACAGTGTTCCCTTAACCAGCGTGGATTTTCCGGAACCGGAGACCCCGGTCACAGCAATCAGCGCGCCCAGCGGGAATTCCGTATAAATAGACTTGAGGTTGTTCAGACAGGCGCCCTGAATTTCAATGCGCGGTTGATCCCTAAAACGCCTGAGACGGCTGGTCGCGCTGCGTGTCTTTAGCTTCAGATATTTTCCGGTAAGGGAGTTTTCGGTGTTTTTGATGAACTCCGGAGTTCCCGATGCCACGATCAAACCCCCGTTCCGGCCTGCACCAGGCCCAAGATCAATCAGGGTATCGGCCTGACGGATGGTTTCTTCGTCATGCTCCACGACCAGTACCGTGTTTCCCCGATCCCGCAAGGTTTTTAGGGCATGAATCAGGATTCCGCTATCCCTGGGATGAAGCCCTATGGTCGGCTCGTCCAAAATATAGAGAATTCCGGTGAGATTTGACCCGAGTTGAGCGGCAAGCCTTACCCGCTGGGCTTCTCCGCCGGAGAGGGTATCGCCGCTTCTGCCGAGTGACAGGTAGGAAAGCCCCAATTGGTTCAAAAGGGCCAGACGAGACAGGATTTCAGATATGACCGGTTCCGCAACTGGTTTTTCAGGTTCGCTGAACGAAAAGTCCCGAATCATGTTCTCAAGCCGCTCTGCGGTTGTCTGCATCAAATCCCATATCGAAAAGCCGCCAATGGTTACAGACAGGGCAAGTGGCTTCAGCCGACTCCCAAGGCACCGGGGACAGGCGCTGCGCTGACCGTCTTCAACGGCTTCTGTCTGCCCCAGCCCCCCGCATATCTCGCATGCCCCCTGGGGGCTGTTGAAGGAAAAAAGTCTGGGGTCCAAAGATTCCAGTCCGGTTCCACAGGTCGGACAAACCCCTTTCAGGCTGAAAACCGTTTCATTTCCCAAGGCTTCAACCACAGTAAAACTTCCATTCCCTTCAGACAGCGCCATATCCAGCAAGGGAGTCAACATCGCTGCATTCAGTTCTCTGGAAGACCACCGGCCGGTTTTCAGCTCGATGGTATGTTCATGATAGCGGCTGAGCGCCATACCTGGCTGTATCACCGTCCATACGCCGTCAATTTTGGCGCGATTGATCCCGCTTCGCAGCGCTCTTGAGAGTACATCCTTGTGAAACCCTTTTCTGCCGCTCACCTTTGGTGTCAGGATGGATGCGGACACGCCGGAATATCGCCGCAGTATCTCTTCGGAAATGGCCTGCCGAGTCTGTGTCACCAATCTTTTGCCGCATCCCGTGCAGTGGCGATCTCCGAGCTTGCTGTATAAAAGCCTCAGGAAATGATATATCTCCGTCAGGGTTGCGACCGTGGATCTGCGGCTGGAATGGCTGATGCGCTGCTCGATGGCCACGGTCGGGGAAAGCCCTGTGATCCGGTCCACATCCGGACGCTCCAGAATGGTCATGTACTGGCGGACATAAGGGGCCAAGCTCTCCAGATACCGACGCTGGCCTTCAGCAAATAGAACATCAAAGGCCAGGGAGGACTTTCCCGACCCGGATACGCCGGTCATCACAATTAGTTGGTTGCGGGGAATGGATACGGTTACATTTTTCAAATTATGTTCCCTGGCTCCGCTAACGACAATGGATCCACCCCAGGCAGCAACAGGCTCTGAAACAGCGACGGGAATCGCAGGCGTTTCTCCGGGTTTACCGGGACGGAGATATTCCCGCAAATATCTGCCGGTATGCGACTCTCTGCATGCCGAAACCACTTCAGGCGTTCCCGATACCACAACGGTTCCGCCAGCTTCACCGCCTTCCGGCCCCAGGTCGATCACCCAGTCGGCGGTCTTTATCACATCCAGGTTATGCTCAATCACCAGGACCGTATGTCCACCCGCCGTGAGGCGCTGAAAGACCTCAAGAAGCCGTTCGATGTCCTGGAAATGAAGTCCCGTGGTGGGCTCATCCAGGATGAAGAGCCGGTTGCGGCTCCCGGATTCCTGTAAAAATCGGGAAAGTTTCAGGCGCTGGGCCTCTCCGCCGGAAAGAGTGTTCAGGGGCTGGCCAAGCCTCAGATACCCCAGTCCCACATCCGAAAGCAATGACAGAGGACCTGTAAGTTGGGGAATGTCCGCAAAAACAGCCAAGGCCTCATCCGTGGTCAGGCTAAAGATGTCCGAAATGTTCAGGCCATTGTAGCGGATGTTCAGGGCCTCCGAAGCATAGCGTTTTCCGGCGCATGTCGGACAGGTCACAAAAACGTCCGAGAGAAACTGCATCTCGATTTTTTCAAACCCTTCGCCTTTACAGGCTTCACATCGTCCGCCGGGGACATTAAAGGAAAAGTATCCGGCGGAAAATCCTTTTTCACGCGCCTGCGGCGTATCGGCCAGACGCTTTCGAAGGGGTTCCATGGCTCCGGTATATGTCAGGGCGTTGGCTCTGGGGGTTCGTCCCACCGAATGCTGATCCACCAGAACCGCTTCTGATATGTTCTCCAGACCCTGGATCATACGGTATTTGCCGGGCCGATCCGAAGCTTGGCCTTTGATCCTCTGAATGGCTTTAAACAGAATATCGCCAGCCAGCGTGGATTTTCCCGATCCGGATACACCGGTAATGCAGGTCATCACTCCCAGCGGAATCGCCACATCCACATCTTTCAGATTGTTCTCAGACGCCCCTTCAATCCGTATCCATTGAAGGTTATTTGATATTTTTCGGCGCTTCGGGATGGGAATGCGCCGTTTCCCCGTAAGATAGTCACCGGTAAGAGTCCCGGAAATATACGATGCAGGGCCATCGTACATTATTTCGCCGCCGTTTTCGCCGGCTGCAGGACCCATGTCCAGAATCCGGTCGGCCTTGCGAATAATCTCGGGGTCATGCTCCACTACAACGATGGTGTTGGGAAGATCCCGAAGCCGCTTCAGGATTTCAACCAGGCGGTTGCAGTCCCTGGGGTGAAGCCCGATGCTTGGCTCATCCAAAACATAGAGGGCGTTAACCATGGAAGAACCCAGGCTTGACGCCAAAGCCACTCGCTGAACTTCGCCTCCGGAAAGGGTTCTGGACTGCCGATCCAAGGTCAGATATCTCAGCCCCACATCCTGAAGAAATTTGAGCCTGGACAGGACTTCGTCGTAGATCATTCTGCTGGCGTTGTCCGTGGCATCCATGTCAAGGGCTGTAAAAAAAGATGTGGTTTCAGTGACATTCAGCGCATAAATGTCTGCGATCGTTTGGCCGGCCAGCCTGTAGAGCAGTGTCTCGGGTTTAAACCGGGCTCCATCGCAACTGCCGCAGACCGCATAACTTCGATAGCGCGACAGAAATACACGCACCGGCATCTTATAGGTTCGAGTTTCCAGCCATTTAAAAAAACCACGCACCCCGTAATATGACGGCGTACCTTCAACAATGGCAGTTCTTTGATCTGGCGGCAGGTCTGCAAACGGAATACGGGTTGATATTCCCTGTTTTGCACAAAACGCCATCATATCATCATACTCGACTTTCTGCTCCGAACCTGTTCCCCAGGGTTTGATGGCGCCCTGTTCCAGTGACTTTGACGGGTCCGGAATCACCAATTCCCAGTCAATGTCTATGGTTCTGCCAAACCCTCTGCAGGTATCGCAGGCCCCCACCGGACTGTTGAAGGAAAAGAGATTGGGAATCGGTGGGGAATAGGCGATTTTGCAGGAAGCGCACTCCAGTCCCCGGCTGAAAGACAGTCGTTGCAATGGACCCACCCACAGATCAATTTGGCCGCCGCCCCATTGAAATGCCTGCTCAACGGAATCCATGATCCGGGGCTGATCCACAGCCCGGAGTCGAAGCCTGTCAACCAGAATATGAAGGGGCCGGGGTATTACCTGCGTTGACAGATCCGACAACTGCACGGTTCGGCCCATGTCCACACACCTGTCAAACCCCATGCTAATCCAGGACAGCAAGGCATTCGGCGCTGGGTCAGGCTCAATGGCAGCCGGAAATGTGATGCGGATTTCCGTTCCCTCGGCCATGTCTTGCAGCGCCTTCCAGACATGAAGCGGAGTCTCCGGCAACACTGGTTTGCCGCACCCTCGGCAGTGAAGCTGCCCCATGCGACTGTACAGAAGCTTGACATAATCGGTCAGCTCCGTCATGGTGCCCACTGTGGATCGGGATGTTCTTACTGGGTCTTTCCGGTCGATGGCAATGGCCGGCGGTATTCCCAGAATGGCATCCACTTGCGGCCGGTCCATTCGATCCATAAACTGCCGGGCGTATGGCGAAAATGTTTCCACATAACGTCGCTGGCCTTCGGCATAGAGGGTATCGAAGGCCAGGGATGATTTGCCGGAACCGCTTACGCCGGTGATCACCGTTATCTGGTTCAGGGGAATGCTCAGGTCAAGATTTTTCAGGTTGTGCTGTCTGGCGCCGCGAACGACGATTGCTGGAGTTTTCATTAACCAAAGATGATACATTTATAACATTTTTTCAAGGCAGGAATCGGGCGATCCTAAAATATAATGATTCTGCGGGAAGGCAGTGATTGTCAAAAGGTTTTTACCGCCTCTTCTTTGTTGGCCTTGACACTTGGAAACAGAAAAAGTATAAAACAAATTGAATGATATTTAGTGGTAATGATTTCGTGTTTTGTTTTGCGAACGCTTTTCATGGTCTGTAAAGCGGGGGTATGAGCGGAGTCGATTATCATACATGGATTGTCTGAGGGCGGAAACACCCTCGACTGGAGGAAATTATGTTTGGCATCGGCATGCAGGAATTGCTCCTGATTCTGGTTATTGCGCTCATCGTTCTCGGCCCGAAAAAGCTGCCGGAAGTGGCCAAGGCACTGGGAAAGGCGATGAATGAATTCAAGCGGGCCACCAATGACATCAAGGAATCCTTGGAATTGGATCAAAGCCTGAAAACCGTCAAAAAATCATTTGACACCATGAACGACACCCAGCCTGCAGCAAGCGCCAACGCTTCCGCTTCCGGGCCTTCAGATGTTAAAGCCGCATCACCTTCGCATGAAGAAGCCGCCCCCAAGACCAATGATCCTCCCCATGTTTCCAGTTGACAGGATTCTCCCATGAAAGATGAAGCGAAAATCCCCTTCACTTCCCACCTGGAAGAGCTGCGAAAGCGTCTGATCATCTGTTTTATCGCTATCGGTGTCGGATTCGTTCTGGCTTACAGCGTTAAGGAATGGCTGTTTCATCTGCTGACTGCACCGCTGATAGCAGTCATGCAACCGGGTGAAAAACTGATTTTCACCGGCCTTCCGGAGGCGTTTTTCGCTTATATGAAAGTGGCGTTTTTGTCCGGAACCCTCTTGGCCATCCCCGTCATTTTGTACCAATTCTGGATGTTCATCGCTCCCGGGCTTTACAGCAAGGAAAGACAGCATCTTGCCCCCATCATGGTACTGTCCATATTCTTTTTTATCGGCGGCGCGCTTTTCGGCTATTATGTGGTCTTTCCCATCGGATTTCAGTTTTTCCTCAGCTTCGCCACGGACACCATCCGGCCACTGCTGACCATGCGGGAGTATTTAAGCTTTGCTTCCATGTTTCTGCTGGTCTTCGGCCTTATTTTCGAGCTTCCGTTGGTCCTGGTCTTTCTGGTAAAGCTGCGCATAATTTCCATTGATTTTTTAACCAAAAACAGAAAGTACGCCATCCTTGTGATTTTTATCATTGCCGCCATTTTAACACCTCCGGATGTGGTTTCGCAGGTACTTATGGCCATTCCCATGATGGCGCTCTACGAAATTGGCATTCTCGGCGCCAGAATTTTTGTTCGCAAAAAACCTTTGGAAGAGGCTGTTCCGGAAGATACCCTGGAAAAGACACCCTGAGAGACAGTTACGGGTTCTTGGTTGCAGTTCCGGCAGTGAATTGCTACTGAAGAACATTTGCTGGTATAACAAACTATTAACAAGGGAAAAGGAGGAAAATGTCTTATGAAGAAAACATTGTGGGTTGTAATTGTAGTCGGTATTGCGGTTGTATTTGCTTCAGCCGCCCTCTACGCTGGAACCAAGGCTCCTGAAGTCATCAAAATGGAAAACAAGCTCTATCCCAAACATGAAAAAGGCATTGTCGAGTTTTCGCACAAAAAACATGTCGTCGAATACAAGGACACTTGCGGAGACTGCCATCATGACAAGGACGGAAAACCCCTGGCGACTCTGAAAGATGGAGACAATGTTCAGGGCTGCGCGGAATGCCACAAAAAAGCCGGCGAAAAACCAAAGGGAAAAGATGCTCCCAAGCTGACAGACAAAGAGGTTCTGGAATTTCACGCCGAAGCTATACACAAGAATTGTCAGGGATGTCACAAGGAATTCAACAAAAAGAATAATTCCACAAACGCTCCTACAACTTGCGTAAAATGCCATCCGAAAACCGATAAAGCCAGTTAATCGCTCGGCCCGGTGATTCTGGTAATCCTGATTCACAACAGGGCGGGTTTCTCTTGAAAAAGAGAGGGGCCTGCCCTTTTTTTGTCTCCGTCCTCTATATGCAAGACTTGCAAAAACCTTCAGGGAATTATTCTCCATTGCCATGCGATTTCATTTTTCAGATTCGTAATTTGCTGCTGATCCTTGGAGGCGTCTTGTCCGCAAGCTGCGTGACCGGCTGCATGGAAACAGATTCCTTCACGCCACCGGCATCCCGTCAACCTGTTCAAACCCTCACCATAGTTGCCTTGGGCGACAGTCTCACCAAAGGGTATGGGCTTGAGGAATATCAGGCTTATCCGGCCATTCTTGAAGCAAAGCTTCAAAAAGAAGGGTTTTCCTGCTCGGTCATTAATGCCGGCATCAGTGGTGAGACCAGCAGTGGCCTGCTGTCCCGTATCAACCGGATACTCTCGCTGAAACCCGACATCGTTATTTTGTGTACAGGCACCAATGATGGCCTTGGCGGGATCAATCACCGTCTGATAAGTAGCAACATTTCCAAAATGGTTCAAACATTCAAGGAACACCAGGCTACGGTTATTCTGGCAGGCATGAAAATGCTGGTCAATTATGGTCCGTCTTATACCGAGCCATACAATAGACTGTATGCCGAGATTGCCGATCAGGAACGGCTCATCTTTATGCCTTTCTTTCTGGAGGGCGTTGCCGGAAAGCCGGAACTAAACCTGGTGGATGGAATTCACCCCAATGCCAAAGGCTATCAGATTATCGCAGCCTCTGTTTATCCGTATGTTTTAAAAGCCATGAAAATAGTGCGGAGGCGTTGAGGGAGGTTTATGTATATACATTTAGGAAATGGAGATGAAGAAACGTTGCCTAAAAGTCTCGGTGAAAAATCCGGATAAAAGTGTTTATTGATAAGGATTGGCGCAATCCTTATGTTCCCTCTACGTTTCTTAAAAAGTCGAATATTTATTAAATTCGATATAGAGCCAACAATTGTGTTTTGCAGTCGTTCTGATGATCACATCATTGAAACATGATTTCTGGACCCGACCGCCATTCGCCAGACAATGGCATGCCAATGCCTGAGATTCGATTGTTCCCATGACAGCGATTATTCATGAAATATATGTTAGTGTTTAGCATTAGTTTTGCTTGTTAAAAATCTTCGTTTCAAAAAACGGTGATTATCATAAATATTATCATGTTGTTAAGCGGTTTCAGTTCAGACACTAATTATGGAATACGCACTTATAGATACTTGGGTATGGTACGATGTGTTTGACTCGATGCTCAAGTTTTTTGCATTGATCAACTATCCTGAACTGGCAGCTTGCTGATATTGTTGACACAGAATTGATTCAATGCATTTGGATGACAGTGTATTTTCAGCATGTTACAAAAACTTGAACATCGAGTAAAACACCAACGCAGGTAAACAGTAAAGAAGATGATAATGCCAATGAAAGATGCCATAATATATCAAAAGCTGGTTCGGGATCGAATACCGAAAATTATCCGCAGTCATGGCAAAACACCGCAAATCCGCATTTTGGAACAAACTGAGTTCAGAAAAGCTATTGCAGCCAAACTCCTTGAAGAGACTTATGAGCTATATTCAGAATGGAAGAGAGGCAATTCAGATGCCATTTTAAAAGAATCTGCCGATGTGCTAGAAATTCTTCTGGCCGCATTGCAGGAGCATGGTCTCACGCTGAATGATCTCATGGCCATGCGACACCATCTGGCGCTTGAGAGGGGCGGATTTACAGAAAAGATATTCTTGGAACGTGTTGGAGAAAGCGATTTGTTCACCCCTAATATTCAGGCCAGCCCGACCCTGATTTTTAATCCCATTCAACAGAAGCGTCTGATTCAGGTCATCCGAGGAGAATTTGCCCAAAGCAAAGCTGCCTGGATTGCCTCTGCTTTTTACTCGCCCGGGATTACCAATTTGCTGATGGCAGATTTGGAAAATTTTCTTCTGCAAAATGGCTCGCTTCGCATTCTCCTTTCGACGATGGGCAACATGGTTCGTCCAGAATATTTTGCCCATTTGAAAACTTTTCTGCCGGATTCCAATCTCAGGATTTTTCACCCTCCTGGCATTCCCTTTGATCAGAACCCTCCTGCGTTTCATGTAAAAACTTTCCTCTTCCGTCATGCCAGCGGCAGTGGTTCCATCCTGATCGGATCATCCAATTTTACAGAAGCCGGATTTACCCGAAATGTCGAGTGGAATTATTTTTCTTCCGGCGAGATCAATCTTCCGTTTGAAGATATTTCCCCGTTTGAATTGGCGGTTGAGGAGTTTGATTATTGTTGGAACACATCGGCTGTCGAAGTTACGCAAAATTTTCTGGAAGGCAATCAAAAACGGTTTAGGAGTTCAGAAACGGATCACTCTCAGGTACAAAGGCAGGCTTTCAAAGGATATGTATCTGGTCTGTTTGAAAACCAGCAGAGTTATGAGGCACAGTCCTTCAAATCGGTTATGCCCAATGCGGCTCAAATAGAAGCGCTTGAAAACCTTGCCCGAATGCGCAGTCATGGGATTACCAGAGCTTCCGCAATTGCGGCAACCGGAGTCGGAAAAACATTTCTGGCGGCCTTTGACTTCAGGCAGAGCGAATGTCGGCGGGTGCTGTTTATTGCCCATCGTGAAAACCTCCTTTTCAAGGCCAGGGATAGCTTTGCCAGGGTCATGATGATCTCTGATTTTGGTAGGATTATGGGAGGTGGGACGGGGCTTTCTGAGACAGAAAATTCCGTATTTGCCATGATTCAGACTTTAAGCAGAGACAATCATCTCAAAATTTTTTCCCCAACTCATTTTGATTATATTGTCATTGATGAGTTCCATCATAGCGAAGCATCAAGCTACCAGAAAGTTCTCAATTATTTTAGCCCTGTATTTCTCTTAGGTCTTACAGCCACTCCAGAGCGCATGGATGGCAGAGACGTGCTAGCCCTGTGCGATTACAACATCGCCTGCGAAATTCGTCTCATGGAAGCCATAGACAAGGGGTGGCTCGCGCCGTTCCAGTATTACGCCGTTTATGATGAGACAGACTACAGCCAGATTTCGTGGCGGGGCAGCCGCTACGATGAGGCGGAGCTGGATCTGGCGCTGGTAAATGACACCCGAACCGAGATTGTCGCCCGTAATCTGCTAAAATACCTTCCTGCATCCGGCAAAATCAAGGCGCTTGCATTTTGTTCATCCATCGCCCATGCCCGCTACACGGCCCAAAAACTGAAGGACAATCACGGCATTGAATCCATGGCTTTAACCGGTGAAGCTCAGAGGTGGAAAGGCGCCAAGTCATTTCCAGGCTTCAGACCGAACAGGACAGCCTGATGCTGATCTGCTGCGGGGATATTTTTAACGAAGGCATTGACATTCCTGAGCTGACCCATATTCTGTTTCTTCGGCCAACTCAATCTTTTACAGTGTTTCTTCAGCAATTGGGCCGAGGGCTTCGCCTGTCGCCGGGAAAGGATTTTGTAGTGGCTCTTGATTTTGTGGGTAATTTCAAAAAAGCCCATGTTGCGCCCTTGGCATTGACTGGCTTTACTTCCATTGAGCAGTTTGTTGAGTTCCGTAAAACCGCAACAAAATCTATTCTGTTGAACAGGCTACCCATCGCTTGTTTTTTGAGTGCTGACACGGATGTTAATCGTATATGGAATGAAGAAATCCGCCGGGTGCTGCGAAGTGAACTGAGTGCGGAAGAACGGCTCAAAATGCTTTATCTGGAGATTCGGGAAGACTTGGGAGATACATCTCCCAGCTTGATGGATTTTCTGGCAAACCCACGGGATGTGGACCCATATATTTTTATACGGCATTTCGGAAGCTGGCTCAAAGCCAAACTTTTTTGCGACAACGCTCTTTTAGATGGTGAAAAACAGCTTTTGAATACGACTGGTGAAACATTTTTATCCTATCTTGAGACCGATCTTAAACCAGCCCGGTCCTATAAAATGGTAGTTCTGCTCACCCTGCTGAATCTGCCCGGAACCGAATGGCAGATTGAAGATATTGCTCGCGACTTTCTGTCCTACTTTCTCAATCACCCGAATAGAATCGCCGACTACGAAGACTTGGCCAAAAATCCGATCCCGAAACAGTTTCCCATTCGGCAGGTTGTTAGCAAGCTTAAATCCATGCCGCTTCATTTTCTTAGCAATACCCCAAAGGATTTTTTCATCCTTGACCGGAAGTCCGATATTTTTCGCCTGAAACCGGTCATGAATTCATACTGGAATGATGATGGGTTCTGTAGGCTGGTGAATGACCGGGTGTTGTTTGCACTGGAGCGATATTTTTCAAAATATTAATCAACATATTTTTGGAGAAAGATACCACATTGCCATGAATATTGAAGACCATATTCAATTTTGGTTAGATGGAGCTGATCATAATCTGGATGTTGCCAAAAGTCTTTTTTCAGCCGGAAAGTATGATTGGTGCCTGTTTCTGGCGCAACTTGTTATAGAGAAAGCATTAAAGGCGACCTATGTGCGGGATAACAACAATCAACTTCCTCCCAGAACGCATAATCTGGTTAGACTGGCTGTAGCCACCAGTCTTGAAATCAATGATGAGCAGAATGAACTTTTATCAGAAATAACCGATTACAATCTGGAAGTACGATATCCAGCTTATCCTTGTGATTTTTATAAAAAGTGTACAGAAGCGTTTATATCGAAGAAATTTGACGATATCAAGGAGATTTATCGATGGATAAAATCCCGAATTCAGTCCGAGAAGTCATAAACAACTATCTTAAATCACTGGAAGCGCATCACATCCATATTCGAAAAGTGGTTTTGTTTGGCAGTTATGCAACCGGGAAAGCGGATGAGTGGAGCGACATTGATATCGCACTGGTATCAGACGATTTTGAAGGAGACTGGTTTGAAGATAAGAATAGAATAAGACGGCTAACACTGGCGGTGGATAATCGTTTATCGCCATTACCTTACCGCTCGGAATCTCTTTTGGCGCCAGATCCCTTTTTTAAGAAAATACTGGAAACAGGAATCGCGATTTAAAAGCAGTGAACGGTAAATCGTGATCAAAAAAACAAGAAACGCCCCCATAAAGGGAGCGTCGGCCTGGAGATGCTATCTCCAGGGGGGGGCATGGGCAAGTAGTCTATCAGATAGAAATTAATTGTTAATATCAAATAAGGGAACCAATGACAATTTATCAAAAGATTTTGCGCACAATTATCTATATTGATGGATTTAATCTCTATTATGGGCTTCGATCAAAAGGCTGGAGAAAATATTACTGGCTGAATTTGCGATGTTTGTCACAAAAGATTCTTAAATTGGATCAGAGGCTTATTGCCACAAAATATTTTACAGCACGAGTATCAGCAGGAAATAAAGCAACTTCCGACAACGTGCGAGAAAAAAATGGAATCCAAACGAAGGCGGCAGGCAATATATCTGGATGCACTTGATGGATTAAATAATTTTAAGATTTTTGAAGGGCATTTCCTCGCTAAAACGATTACCTGTAAAACTTGCGGCTACTCTTGGCTAACCCATGAAGAGAAAATGACAGATGTAAATATAGCTACAGAACTGATTATGGATGCTCATAATGATAATTTTGACGTGGCGATGATTATTTCCGGAGATAGCGATCTTGTTCCACCAATTTTGGCTGTCCAAAATACCTACCCGGAAAAAAGGATTGTAGTCGCTTTCCCACCATCAAGAAGTTCAGAACGATTGAAACAAACAGCAAACGCATTTTTTACTATCGGCGAGGCGAATATTCGGCAAAGTCAATTCCCGGAAGAAATACGAAGGGCTGAAAGAATTATTTTAAAGCGTCCTGAAAAATGGCGGTAAACATTGCACTCCTTTTTTGCTTTTATAACTTCGGAGAATATATCCCATGATTGAGATTATATACGATCCATATCGCTTACAGCAGCCTGCTCCTGGGGATATCGTCCTGGTTTTGGAAGAAGATTATGAACCCTGTCTGAATAGCATTAAAGACAGTGTGAATCACGGAAAATCTTTAACCGTGTTGGTCATAAATCCTGGAATTTGTGGATGGCTGGATCACATCGGGCCGAAATATGGCGGTGTTGTCCGGCATATCGATCCTGTGCAATCTCTTTCTGTTGCATTAAAACACAGCCCTTTGCCAGAATATTTAAAAAAACCGGAAACCATCATACAATTTGGACTGCTTGAAAAAGCAAAGGCGCTGCCGCCCAAACTGGGTGAAAATGCAGAAAGCTGGGGTCATCGGGTACTGATTGGGGATTTATCTCTATCTGAACAACCAATTGGACAGGGTCATGCTGCATATCCTCCGTATGTCCGGCAGAGAAAATTTGCGGACTACTGCAAAAAAATGGCTGACACCATAGTCCATGCGGTAAATGCAGCTTATGAATATTATGGTTTTTATCCGCTGGTCTGTATCTGCAGTGATCATGGCTATACCGAACTGCCTGAAAAAATCCCCGTAATTTCCATGAATACAAAGTCAAAAAGCCGCAGTACCAACGATGTGAATTCGGAATGGAATCCAGAAAACGTCTGGAAATTGTCGCCGGAAATATTTGGCTTGAATAAACCAATGGCCATACCGTTTCAGTATGGATGTTTCGGAAGCAAACCCAGAGGCGCCAGTCATGGCGGGTGTACACCGCAGGAAATGGCTGTACCCTGGATGACATTCAGCAAAACAAAACCCGTTTCCCTGGTGCCGATAACCGTTTCCATAGAAGGGTCTGTATTTAGAAGACGCAAAGAGAATCCAGTAAAAGTTTGCATCTCCAATCCCAATCTCTATGCGGTGAAGTTATTGCAATTGAAGATTGAGAGTATGGCGATCCCGGATATATTCCCCATAACCATTGGGGCGCAATCTGTTGTTAAAAGGGACGCTCAACTGGATGGTTCAGATATTTCGACAGGAATAACCAGTTTGACTGCATCAGCCTCTTTTTCCAGCAGTTCTGATAAAATGGTCAGCAACTCGGCGATAACCTTGAATACATTAGGGTCCATGTCAACGGAATTCGACGATGATTTTGATGCATAAGCCAGAGGAGCAATATGCCAACTGATTTGGATCATAAAATTGAGCAGACGTTTCCTGATGTCTGTGTTGATAAAGGTCTGTCCGCCAAAGCAGGGCTATCTGGACGGGCGCTTCCTGCCTTTGTTTCAGACTGGCTGGTCAGCAGATATCGCACTGGAGATGGCGTTGACGCTGAAAGTATCAGTAAATTTCTCACACAGCATCTTCCGGATAAAAAACAAAAAGAATCGCTTCTCTACGAACTTAGAAACGGTAAGCAGCTTAAGATACTTGATGCCTATAGCGTTTCCGTTCATCCTACTACAGGGGAACTTGTACTGCGGATTCCAGCCCTGGACATTTCAACTGCCAGAGTCCTTGAAGCCATCATTGACGAAAATCCGCTTCTACTGATGGGCAATATCTGGGGAAGTGGCACCTTGGTCTGGAGAAAAAAACAGCACAAGCAGGATCAATTTGAAATTGTCATGACCCAGTTTCGTCCCATGCAGGCATCCAATGTTGATTTTGATTATTTCATGCAGCAAAGAAACCTTTACAGCCTTGAGGAGTGGACAAATCTGTTGATTCGAACCATGGGATATTCAGAGGATCGTTATGATAAACGCCAGCAACGGGTACTGCTCACCCGGCTAATTCCCATTGTTGAACCCAGGGTCAATTTAATTGAACTGGCGCCAAAAGGAACCGGCAAATCATACATATTCAGTCAGTTGTCCAGACATACCTGGCTGGTCAGCGGCGGCATTGTCACCAGGGCGCAACTCTTTTATGATATGAGCAAGCAGCGGCCTGGAATCATTACCCGCTACGATGCCATAATTCTGGATGAGATACAAACCATCAAACTGGGGGATGAGGGGGAAATAGTCGGGGCGTTGAAAGGCTATCTGGAAACCGGCGAATATCGGGTCATGGGATTTCACGGGACATCCGAAGCCGGATTTGTCATATTGGGAAATATCCCGATTGAAGATGGACTTCCAAGAGATCAGAATTATTTCACCGAGCTTCCAAAGTGGCTAAAAGGCATTGGGGCGACGGCTTTGCTGGACAGATTCAGCGGGCTTATTCCGGGCTGGCGGCTTCCCAGAATTGAATCTTCATTTTTGTGCAACTCTGTTGCCCTGCGCGCCGACTATTTCAGCGAGGTGCTACATGCACTACGTAGTCGGCAGGAGTACATGACGTACATTAAAGACCACACCGATTGTCAATGGAGACTTGCGGGATGTCAAGGCGATTCAGCGACTTGCCTGCGGGTATTTGAAACTGCTTTTTCCGGTTTTGGACAAGGTGACCCCCGATGATTTTGACCAACACTGTCTGAAGCCGGCCATTACCCTGAGAAAGTACGTTCGCCAGCAGATGGCGATTATGGATTCGGAATATTCTCCTCAGACGGCTGATGTCCGGGTAGCCTGATAATATGAATTATTCAATCAATAAATTAAATAGGTTAATTTATTGAAAGCCGAAAAGGATGATTTTTTATTAAACTTTAGCCTATTGAAATTAAAAGCATTTTAAGAAAACTTGAACATCGAGTAAAATAAATCAAAGCAGTTTTTCATTTGTTTACCACCCAAAAAACAATCGAATTTTTTAAGAAAGCATATTTTCCATGAAAAAGCTGAACTTTATTGCAAAGTTATTAAAAGACGAATGCATATTTATATCTGCAATTATTGTTGGAATTATCCCGCGAATATATCATTTACAAGGACAGATAGTTTCAGGTGATGAGTGGCACGCAATAAATAATGCTTTGTATAATGACTATAAAACAATATTATCCAGTCTTGGTATTGGGTCACTTTCAATTCCCGACTCAATATACTATAAGATTATTATGGATACTGTCGGTCTATCAGAAATAGAACTCCGACTACCCCCGCTTATTGTTGGCGTACTAACAATAATTATTCTACCATTGTTGATTAGACCACTGTGGGGACGATTCACTGCAAACTTGTTTGCATATCTGCTTGCATTCTCCCCAATGTTGATTCTTTACAGTCGCTATTCACGACCTTACGGCATCATGGTATTATTTAGCTTTGTTTCAGTTACTCTATTTCATCATTGGTGGTATACCCATAGCAGAATATCTTTTTTCTTTTACGTCACATTATCAAGTTTATGCGCTTATTTTATGATTATTTCAATTCCATTCATTATCAGCCCTTTTTTTTATTTTTCTATTGTAGCTCTTGCCGACAAGACTGAAAATAGGGGGATTCGTTTTGGAAGAATATTACGAATCGGGATTGCCACATTCCTATCCATGACCCTATTATTGGGTCTCCCTTTGTATGCTTCTTTTCATAACTTGACAAAACTCGCTGCTGACCAATCATCTGTAATAAATATTGAAACTATAAAGAATGCTTTTTTGATTTTCACTGGAAAAGATAGCCAGTTAGTTACAATCTGTCTTGGTTTTCTCATATTTGTGGGTTTTTGTAACAATTTCTGGAAATCGAACTACTATTTTCTTTATCTTGTCGTTATATCAGCTATACAAATTACATTTATCATCATTGTTAGGCCCTTGGCAGGCAACGGTCCACAAATATTTGCTCGTTATGTACTGCCGGTATTACCAGTACTCTTATTGATGGCTGCTGCAGGAACCAGGTCACTTTTTCCAACCATCAATGGATTCTATCAAAGATGGCTGAGTACTTTATCAGCAATAGTTCTTTGCTTGCTCGTTTTTCTTAGTGGCCCAATTCTATCCATGCGATTTCAGCCCAATAATGCCATGGATTCATCCTTATTCTCGTATATTCTCCTTGGTTCAGATTATCACTTCTTCTTGAAATATTTCAAAAGAATCCCCGATTTCTATAATCAGCTCGCAGTATATCCTCCAGATAGTCTTACTATTGTAGAGGCCCCATTTCATTTTAATGGTTGCCAAATTCCTTTTTACCAAATTATTCATCGACAAAATATAAAATATGGTTTTATAAATGGTTTGTGTACCGAAAATCGAGCAGGTGAAATACCCATATCAAGAACAGATATTCATTTTTCTAACTTTGTTTTTTTAAAAAAATTCGACCTGCTTCGAGAGTCGGGAATTCATTACGTTATTTTTCATAAATACTTAGAAGATGAAATTACCTATATCCCAGACCACACACATCAGGACGTATTCGGTTGCATTGAACAATATCAAAGAGAATTTGGGTTACCAATATTTGAAGATCAAGATATTGTCGTCTTTTTAATCAACAAAACACAGTAATTTATCCGCATAGGTCCACAAGTATTGGCATTTTATCATAACCTATTATAAACTGAAAGCTGTCCGCAAACTTGAGGTTTACAGAAACGCTATGGTTATTCCCGCAATTGTTGACCATTCTGTTGACCATGGGATATTTTGATGTAGATAACATATTGAAATCATTAATGTCGAGTGGCGGAAGTGCATGGGAATCGAACCCACCCGGGACGGTTTTAGCGCCCCACACC
>JBAXVB010000199.1:0-6984 GCA_037129415.1 Deltaproteobacteria bacterium | reverse complement strand
GGGGGATCAAAAACGTAAAATTATGCCCGTTCGCAGTATAAATGCTCAACGGTCAACGACTTTTCAACGGCTTTTCTGCCAATTGACAATGGAAAACATACATGGATAAACGAATTGTTCATCAAGTATTTGAGCAGGTTGCAGCGCGTTTCCCCGAAAATATAGCAGTGGAGCATGCAGGTCGCAGTCTTGACTATGCCCGATTGAATAAACATGCCGACGTTCTTGCCAAAACACTCCGGGCGAACGGAATCGGTTATCAAACGCTGGTGGGGATTTTAATGCCAACTGGCCTGGAATATCTGGTTTCAATCCTGGGTATTGCCAAGGCAGGATGTATTTTCGTGCCTCTAACAGTGGATTTTCCCAAACAGCGACTGACAACCCTTTTGGATCACACTCGGCCCAAAGTGATTCTGACAGATCTGAATAATTCGAATTTGCTAAAAGAACTATGCATTGCAGTGTCTTTTCCATGTATGTTATCGCTCGTTTTGGCATTAGATATGTGCCATGATATGACCGAATCTTTCTCAGAGGATTGCCCGTCCGGACCGGATGACGGTCTGTACATAATGCACACTTCCGGATCCACCGGCACTCCCAAAGCCATTCTCGGATGCCATAAGGGGCTGAGCCACTTTGTGCATTGGGAAATCCAGGAATTTGGACTGGATCAGAATCTGCGAGTCAGTCTTCTGGCGCCGCCGACATTTGATGTGAGTTTGCGCGATATTTTCGTTCCTTTGATGGCAGGCGGAACAATCTGTATTCCAGATCCCGAAACCCGCCTGCATTCGAGCCTGCTCCTGAACTGGCTGGATTTAGCCAAGATCAGCCTGATCCACTGCACGCCGTCTGTGTTTCGACTGCTCATTAGCGAGCTTGAAATGCGATCTACCGGGAACTCTATCCTACATCCTTCTTTTTTGTCTGCTTTGCAGCGGATTCTTCTGGCCGGAGAGCCGCTTTATGGCGAAGACATCAACCGCTGGCAATCGGTGATGGGAAATCGTGTGGAACTGGTCAACCTGTATGGGCCAACTGAAACCACGCTGGCAAAACTCTATCATCGCATTGCCTTTCAACCTTACGATCGAGAGCAAATTATACCATTAGGTCTGCCGATATCCAATACTGCGGTATTGATCCTGAAAGACAACCGGTTGTGTCACATTGGCGAAAAAGGCGATATTCACATCAAAACGCCTTTTCGGACCAAAGGATATTATCTTGATCCCGAACTTACAGCCCAGCGCTTTATTCAAAATCCCCTGAATCCGGACGCAGCCGATATCATTTACTGCACTGGAGATCAAGGCCGTTACCGTCCGGATCGCAGTGTGGAGTTCCTGGGCCGCGAAGATGGTCAGATCAAACGGCACGGCATTCGGGTGGAAATCCTTGAAATTGAACAGGCTCTTCGCAGTCATGAGGCAGTGGCCGAGAGCCTGATTATAGTCAGCGCCGGTTATGGCGATAACCCGGCCCAAATATCTTATAGCCAGATACTTGCCTATTTCACTGAAAAAACGCCTGTTTCATCCGCAGACCTTCGGGTCCATCTCCAGCGACTGCTGCCGGATTACATGATTCCGGATTTTTTCATTCCCCTTAAAGCCTTTCCACGCAATTCTCATGGTAAAACAGATCGCAGCGCCTTGCCACTGCCTGCGCTAAGACATTGCCTGTCTTTGCCAGAGACCGATACTGAAATTAAATTAGCTGCAATCTGGCAGGATGTGCTTGGCGCGCCTGTTGTGGGAAAAACAGATTCGTTTTTCGATGTCGGCGGCAATTCCTTGAATGCCATGCGGATTCTGGCTCGCATCTATCATGAGATGGACCGGGAAATCACCCTCAAAGAGTTTTTCAGTCATCCGCGACTTCAGGATATGGCATCCCTGTTGGACAGTAGTCCGGAAATGGAGTATGCGCCCATTGACACAGCCCATGACCAACTGGACCAAAAGACCAAAATATCTTCTACCTGGCCGCTGTCTCCAGCCCAGCATCGGTTGTGGGTGTTGCATCAGATGAAAGATGGCGAAGCCGCCTATAATATTCCGATAGCTTACGAATGTCGGGGACCCTTTGACTTTGCGCTATGGAGGCAAGCGCTGGAAACTATGATTCAGCGGCACGGATCGTTTCGCACCAGCTTTATCTTTCAGGACAACCAGCCTTGTCAGCAAATCAGACCCCTCCCCCCAGCGGAGGGAAGTTGGGAGGTGGGAATTTCGAAATATATTGATCTTTTTGCAACCCCGGATCCTCTGGCTGTTTGCAGGGATCAGGTGCAATTACTGGCCGGAACCCCCTTTGATCTGAGCCAGGCGCCTTTGCTGCGAGCCGTGGTTTATAAAATCGGATTTGAACACCATGTGCTGGCGTTAGTTGTGCATCATATTGTCAGCGATGCCTGGTCTATGGACATCCTGGCCCGGGAAATGGCTGTTTTAGCCGACGCTCTTGTGCCGGCTACAAGAGCGTATGCAGCAAATGCAGCTTATACAGCAAATGCCGGGATGCCGGAATGTTGGAATAGCGACATATCGGCATATCGGCATATCGACATTTTGCATTCCAAGCTGCCTCCTCTGCCCTGCCAGTACACGGATTACACGCTCTGGCAGAAACGACTGATAGATTCACCCAAAGCTAAAGCACATCGCAATTACTGGCATCAGCAACTTGCAGGGGACTTGCCAGCCCTTGACCTGGCGACTGATTTTATCCGGCCAGCAGTCCAGACTTTTACGGGAAGCGCTACTCATTTTTTTCTGGATGAGATGATGACCGAAAAATTGTCTGATCTGGGACGTAATCATCAGGCCAGTTTATTCATGGTTATCCAGTCCCTTATCAAAATTTTACTTTTTCGTTATACCGGACAGACAGATATCTGCATTGGCGCGCCGGTATCGGGTCGCACTCACCCGGATGTATCCGGCCTGATAGGCTGTTTTATCAACATGCTGGTCTTACGCGATGAAATCCGGCCAGATCAAAGCGCATCAAGCTTTTTAGACCAGATCCGCCATACTACCATGGAAGCGTTGGAGCATCAGGATTATCCTTTCGATCAGTTGGTGGCTGAGCTGGTCCTGGAGCGGGATATCAGTCGAAGCCCCCTGGTAGATGTGGGCCTGACACTCTATGAAGCAGATCCAGTCGTCATTGAGGCTGTGAGCACCCTCCACGGGACTGGAAGTCCCCTCCACGGGGCTGGCAAGAGTTTGAAGCTTACCCCCTTTGCCTTTGAATGGCCGATCAGCAAACTGGATCTAATTTTCACTTTCCGACCAGTTGGAAAGCAGCTTGATGGCGAAATCCGTTTTCGCACGGATTTATTTCAGCCTCAAACCATTCACCGCATGGTCGAGCATCTGAAAATGCTTGTTCGCAGTGTCTCGGAGAATCCGGCAACGCCGATTGGGGCATTAACCATGCTTCCCGACGATGAAAAAATGCTGGTCTGTAGCGATTTTGCATCAGGCGGTAGGGGCGAATCTTGTATTCGCCCTATCGAAGGGCATGTTCACCCTATTGAAGGGCGAATACAAGATTCGCCCCTACGTATTCCCATCTCTGCCCCCTGTACACTGCCACCTCTTTTGATTACGGCTAAGATAGATCAATTAGCCCGGCAAACGCCGGATCAGATTGCCGTGGCCTGCGGAAACAGTTTGCTGAGTTATCGGGAACTGAATCAGACATCCGATGCTCTGGCCCGTTATCTATCAAGCTTGGGCGTAGGGGCCGAAACGCCCGTGGCTGTCCTGTTAAACCGGTCCCCATCCTGGGTCATGGCTATGATAGGAATAATGAAAGCAGGCGGAGTGTATCTGCCCATTGATCCCCAATATCCCGAATCCAGGATTCAATTCATGCTGAGGGACAGCAAATGTCGCTTTTTGCTAACTGAAAACACATTCTGGGAATTAAGCGCAGCTTTTGACCATTTACAACGGATTGACTTAAATGAAATATTTAAACTGGATTTGTCATCTGACCTTTGGCCCCTGCCGGATGTAACACCCGGCCAGATCGCCTACATGATATATACTTCAGGCTCTACGGGTACGCCCAAAGGAGTCATGGTTCCGCACCGTGGGCCGGTGAATATGGCGCTGGATCAGATACACCGCTTTGGCATCCTTGGAACGGATCGCGTATTACAATTTGCTTCACCCGGTTTTGACGCATCCCTATACGAGATGTATCTGGCCTTTTTCAGCGGCGCAACCCTGGTCATTGCACCGCCAACCGAGATTCAGGACCCTGATCGATTTTTAAAATATCTGGATGCTCAGCATGTGACACTGGCGACCCTGCCCCCAGTATATCTTGGTACGCTGAAACGCGCCCTTCCAGACTGTGTGCGCACCGTAATCACCGCAGGAGAAGCCGCCGTTGCATCAGACGCCATGTATTACGGATCCAGGATTCAGTATATCAACGCTTATGGTCCGACAGAAACATCGGTGTGCGCGGCCTGCCATCGGGTGACGGCAAACAATTCCTATCCCCAGGGAATTCCTATTGGCAAACCTCTTTGTGGTATCCAGATATTCATTCTGGATGCCAAACTTGAGCCTGTTCCCATAGGCATCCCCGGAGAAATCTGTATATCCGGTATTGGACTAGCCCGTGGCTATCACAACCGGCCAGAACTTACGGAACAGGTCTTTGCGCCCCATCCTTTTTTAAAAACCGATCTGGAACCCGAAAAACGCCTTTACCGCAGCGGTGATATCGGAAAATGGCTGCCGGACGGGAATATTCTATTTTTGGGCAGACGGGATGAACAGGTCAAAATCCGCGGGCATCGCATTGAACTTCAGGAAATAGCTATGACCCTTCGCGGGCAGCCAGGCATCCGGGATGCTGTGGTATTTGTGCATCCGGTTCTGAATCCGGCAGGTTTGGAGTTGCTCGCCTACTACATTCCCCAAAGCGCGGGGAAGAGCGCAAAAATGGAAGTAGAGGCAGGCCAACTTGCCTGTCCTGATTCTGTGGCTTCGACATTATCGGAATCGTTATTGAAACAGGCGCTAAGCCGTCAATTGCCAGCATATATGGTCCCATCTCATATCATTTCAGTGGAAAGTTTTCCGCTGACCGCCAACGGCAAAATCGACCGCCAGGCATTGCCTGATCCCTGGCAGGAGACAGGCAGCAACGCAGTTCAGGCTCCATCAGAGGGGACTACCGGGATTCTGATTCAGATATGGCGGCAGGTTCTGGGACGGGATCATATCGAACTGAACGATAATTTTTTCGCCCTGGGCGGAGATTCCATTAAAGCCATTCAAGTATCTGCCCGTCTTCATGAGCGCCATCTTCATCTTCAGGTAGCAGATATTTACCGCTTTCCCAGCATCGGCGAACTGGTGGGGCTGATTCAGGCTGCATCTTCAGACATAAATGCTGAACCTGCCTGGGGACAGACTCTGTTGACACCGATTCAGAGCTGGTTTTTTGACACCTTTTCCGATCACCGCCATCATTTTAACCAGTCAGTTTTGCTTGAACCAACAATACCGCTAAAATTACCTGCTCTAAAAGCAGCTCTGCAAAGCCTGCTGGACCATCACGATGTTCTAAGATCATGGTTTTCACAGGGCGCAGGCGGCTGGTTTCAGACTTATGAGCCACCCGGAATGGAAATTGATATTATCACAGAAGATTGGTCACTTCTATCCGATGCGGCTAATCCAATAACTGACCGCTTTCGCATCCATACCGCCAAGATGCAGGCCAGCTTTGACCTGACCCGGCCGCCATTGCTCCGTGTGGTCTGGTATAAACTCCCGGATGGGGAGCGGCTGTTGATAGTTATTCACCATCTTGTTGTGGATACCGTTTCCTGGAGTATTCTCCTTGAGGATCTGGATATGAGCTATCAGGCAGTTATCCGGGAGCAATCTGTGGTGCTGCCTGCCAAGACTGATGGGTTTAAAAAATGGGCGGAGCGACTGCAAATATTAGCATCAGATCCGAGCTTTCTGGCTGAAATTCCTTTCTGGCGGCGGCAAATTGCAGCTCTTGCAGAGACGAAGATCGGTAGTCGCCATGGAGCTGCTATTGTATTGAGAGGCGATAAAAAAACTAATCTATCGACTCTTGATAGACCCTCGTCTTTTCGTTATACATACCAAAATGTCCGAACGTTGCGTTTTCAGCTCTCCGACTACCAGACAAATGTACTGCTAAGCCGGGGACAGCACATTTATCGGGCCACAGCGCAGGAGTTGTTATTGGCCGGCCTTGCGACCGCATTTTACAACTGGGATGGGCGACTCCGTCTCAGCCTGGCTATGGAACACCATGGCAGGGAAGGATCAATAACCGGCGCTGATCCATTGCGGACAGTTGGCTGGTTTACCAGCCTTTTTCCCATGATGCTGACCGCAGAGCCGGATTTAGATCCCGGTTCTCAGGTTCGCTCTGTTCAGCGCAGCCTGAGTGAACTTCCTGGACGTGGCATAGGTTATGGGGTGTTGCGCTATCTGGGTGAGGAACGGCTCAGAGCTGATTTGAACACGGAACATTGGCCGTCCGTGAGTTTTAATTATCTGGGGCAACTGGGACTAACGGCACAGCAATCGTTTTTCCGGGTTGTATCGGAACCCGTGGGGCCCTTGGTTGCCCCGGATGCTTTCCGGCTCCATGATCTGGACATTCAGGCATGGATTCACCAGGACGCTCTTCACGCATCCATTTACTTTCATCCGGACCAGATACCAACAGACAGCGTTCAGAATCTTCTGGCCCTCTACCAAAAAGCCTTGATGGCGCAAATACTTGATGGCGCATTGGGGCTGGAAGCTACCTCCACGGCCCAAAGCCGGGATCAATCACCATCCCTGCTTTCAGAGGACTTGCGCTTTTGCGGTCTCAGCGATACTGATCTGGAAAAGGCCATGGGTGATAACTAAGATTAATAATGATGAAAATATAGTAAGAATATCAGGATAA
>JBAXVB010000198.1:0-7024 GCA_037129415.1 Deltaproteobacteria bacterium | reverse complement strand
ATTTCCATAATCCTGTTAAAGTCGTTGGGGTCATCAATGAGAATGGTGACCCGGTTACGGTGGTAAATTGAAATCTACTGGCCTTTATTTGTGAATCAGCTCTACCAGTTCCAGGGCGCGTGAAAGAATGGCTTTTCCTGAATCAAGTCCGGCCTGATCCTCAAGTATTCCGATACGCACAGATGAGTCAATTTCCATTTTTGAAAGGCTGACTGTTTCCGTTTCGAGTCCTTTTTCCACAGCCATTTCCATGATCGATTCCAGAAAAGAATCCACGTTTCCGTTTGTTACAGGGCTTCCTGAAATTCCCAGGATTTTATATGACATGCTATCTCCTTATGAATTTTGGCGGCAGTTTGCCTAAACCGATATATTTGACAAGATCAGCAACTGATTGTTTGCGGGTTACCATTAGTTTGGATGTTCCGTGAGCCAATACTGTCCCATTTGTGTCAGACATCATCGCTTCGGTAAGATATAGAGTTTTTCCCGATTTGATCCTCCGCCCGTTTATAATGATTTACATGGTTCAATGGTCATATCCGAGTCGCTCTTTAGCCAACCACCCGATACACCGGCATTGGTATAAGTTTTCCTTTCAAAAGAACCGGCTCCATAGGCTCCATTTCAAACATATCTGCTGCATATTTCATCGTGGATTCCCCGATGCAGATTCTACAGGGGCAATGCAGCGGGGTGGCGATCAGATTTGTTTTTTCAAAACTTTCCAGGCGCGATGCCACATTGACCGTATCGCCAATCACCGTATATTCCATACGGTCAACGCCACCCAGACTTCCGGTCACCAGTTCCCCGGTATAAATGCCGATCCGCATGACCACAGTTGGAAGATCGGCTATCTGCCATTGCCGGTTCAGCAGCACCAGTTGATCCTGCAAGTCCAGAGCACATGCCACCGCGTTAATGGCGTCCTGCTGGATTTCTTCTGTGGATCGTCTGGGTACTGGCACGCCAAACACCGCCATAATGGAGTCGCCAATAAATTTGTTGGTTACGCCCTGATGCTTGATGACTATCCGGATCATGACGGCCATCAGTTCATTGAGCCAATCTATCAGGATTTCAGGAGAAAGGCTTTCGGATATTGATGTAAATCCTACGATATCAGAAAACATCACGGTAGCGGTCAGTTTTTGAGGCAAAATCCGTCCATGCAGCAGAAATTGATTCCGTTCCCGCCAGATGGTTTCGGCGAATTCAGGGGAAACATGCGTAGCAAAGAGCTTCATCAACTGCCTGCGTTGACGTTTTTCAAGACTTAGCATACAGACAGTAGAGCATCCCATAGACGCAATCCATGCCAAAACCGGAGGCGCTAATGGAATCCATACCGCACGAGCTAAAGCAGTATAGGCTGAAACGATCAGGATGAAAAGCCCTGCACTTCCCGTCAGACCCACATACCGGACAGACTGCGCCTGACTTCCCATTACACCACCGCCCAGGCTCCATATCAGAATCCACAGAATTTCCTGCCATGACATCAGGGTTCCGATGGGAGTGCGTTCTCCCATACCCATTTCAACAAGTTGCTGGGCGGCCAAAGCGTGTAAACACACACCTGGGATTTCTTGATCAAATCGTTTACTCTGACTAAGCGGGGTATAGAAGTAGTCGTTGATACTTTCCGCTGTAACTCCAACAAGAACAATCCTGTCATGGAAGGCATCCGAGTCCGCTTTTCCGGACAACAGCGTTGTAAGGGAAACTATGGGAAACATCTGTGAGTTGAAACTAAAATCCAATAAAAACTGATATCCGCGGTCATCAGCCTGGAAGTATCCGCCATCATCCGATTGAAACGGCTGGATCACGTTCGTCCCCAAACGCAGATAATCCGGATTGATTGGATCGCGTTGGGGGAATACATCACGCGATGCCAGAAATTTCAGAGCCAGTCTCAGGGACAATGCGTAATAGCTGTTCTGTCCATCATCCATAAACAGAAGTCCGCGACGAACGATTCCGTCCTGGTCCACAACCATATCCACAAACCCCACCTGGTCAGTATTCATCAGAACCGCCGGCGGTTGAATGCCGGTTTGGCCGGTAGTACGGCATTTCATGGGGAACACCACATTGGAATTCTCTGTCAGAAACCTGGTCAGGTCTTCATGACCGGGCGGCACGGACACATCACGGTAAATATCCACCCCGATAGCCACGGGCCGATATGGTATCAGGGCGCCAAGCACGCGGGTGAGGTCCGCGTCGGACAGGGGCCAATGCCCCAGTGATTGAATTTCGGTTTCGCTGATGGTCACCAGTGCTACACGGGGTTGGGAAACCTGCGCTGAAACAGACAGGCGAATCAGCCCGTCATAAGCAGCCAATTCCATGGGTTCCAACCGTCCCATGTAGTACACACCTACTACACTGAAAAAAACCAGCAGCCCAATTCCCCATCCAACGATAGCTGGCCTTTGCCAAAAAGCATCCGCACCATTCAGAAGTTTGTGTCTTATCATGGGTTAGTCAGTATCTGTTCAGGTGAATTACGAATTTAGAATTATGAATTGCCAGTCTTACAAAAACAGAGTCAGAACATTTTTTTAAAAACACCATCAATGTAAAATTGTCCCCGTGCATTGAGTGAATCCCTCCTGGTTGTTGCGCCGTCTGGCTGTTCCATTCAAAAATCATTTGCCAATATTTATAGCCTGTGTTACGGAACCCGTCAATCAATAAAGAACAATGTGGTTGCTATCCACTCATTCAAAGCCTGTTTTTTATTCAAACTGATATTTATGGCCCAGAATGATCAGCCTTCCACCCCCCCCCGTCTGACAATTCTGACCACTGATCATTACAAAGGTAAGCTTATGACAAACAATGTGTTACGGAAATGCGGCCTGAATCCATTGAATCACTCCGAAATGACAGGATTGAACCCAAATTCCTCCCTTCAGAAAATTCTCGTGATCGTCTTTATGTGCATTTTCGTAGAGGCTTTCGCAGCATTTGCTGAGCATTCCGGATTCGATCCGACCGGACGTTCCGGTGATTCTCCCCGTCAGTTCGAACTTGCAGATCCCGTGCCGCCGCTGGAGTTCACGCTTCCGCCGCTTGATACGCCTTCCGAAAATGAGCAGGTGTCAACCATGTCGTCATTGCGCATAATGGGCAGTGAGATTGAGATCACTGGCAACACCGTGTTTTCACGCAGCGACTTGGCTCAAATCGCCCTGCCATACCTGAATCGCCAGCTTGCCGCAGAAGACATCGAAGCCCTCAGGCGTGCGCTGACGGTGCATTATGTGGAGCGGGGCTATATCAATTCGGGCACCATCATTCCGGATCAGACTCTTGCAGACGGGCGTATCATCATCCAGATCATCGAAGGAGAGCTGACCCGAATTCAGGTTCAAACATCCGGAAGGTTCCGGCCGGGCTATGTGGAAAACCGGTTATGGCTGGATGGTGGGCCGCCCCTGAACATTGTCGATCTTTAGCAGCGGATGCAACTGCTGCAGACAGATGTCCGGATTGAGCGACTGAATGCCGAACTAAAGCCAGGGCTTGAGCGTGGTCAGGCCGAGCTGAATGTCAAGGTTGAGGAAATGGTTCCATATCAACTCTGGTTTCGCTTCAACAACTACCAGTCGCCGTCTGTAGGTGCGGAGCGGGGGGAAGTTAGCGGCATCCACAACAATCTGCTCGGCTTTGGGGATGTCTTTAGTCTTACTGTCGGCTGTTCCGAAGGAGTCAGTCCCAAAATCGATTTGGGTTATTCCATTCCGTTGAATGCTCACGAGACCACGTTCAGTTTTCAATACCGCAAAAACGATTTTAATTCTGTCGAAGCATGTTTTAAACCTCTGGATATTAAAAGTCAGTCGAATATTTACACACTATCCCTCAGAAAGCCATTGTATCGCACCCTGACCCGTGAATTCGCCATTGGGCTTGGCATCGAACATCTTGAGAACACGGCGTATCTGCTGAGCGAGCCTTTTTCCTTTTCTTACGGATCAGAAGACGGCAAATCAAAGGTTACGGCTCTGCGATTCTCTCAGGAATTTATTCAACGATCTCAGGCTCAGGTGCTTGCTCTGACCTCCAGGTTCAGCTTTGGTATTGAGGCATGGAACGCCACCATACACGATGACAGCAACATTCCGGACAGCCGATATATTGCCTGGCTGGGGCAGTTCCAGTGGGTCAACCGACTGCCGTTGTGGGATAGTCAGACCATTTTCCGCACCGATGTTCAGCTGTCTAACGAACCGCTTCTTTCTCTGGAACAGATTGCAGTAGGAGGCAGGTACAGTGTGCGGGGTTACCGGGAAAATCAGTTGGTACGCGACAATGCCGTTATTGCCTCTATGGAATGGCGCATACCGATAATCAAGGAAAAATCATGGGCGGATGTAGTCCAACTTGCCCCTTTCGTGGATTACGGCCGGGCCTGGAACACTACGATGGAAACCCCGTATCCGGATGACCTGACCAGCGTGGGTATCGGCCTGCGCTGGGAACGCCGCCTGAAGCCGCCCGCCATCCTGCACCCTCAGTTTGAAATCTATTGGGGCATTCCATTTAAAAACCTCAACGGAAACAGCGACTGGAAACTTCAGGAATCCGGCATCCACTTTCAGCTTAGCATGTCGGTCTTTTAACCTGCGAGGATTCAAATAATGGTCAGCGGTGGGTGATACATAATTTTCTAAGGTTGTTTTGAATAGATTCTCTTACGATATTAACAGATATGGAAAGGACAAAAAATGCGGAATACAACCACGATCCAAAGCGGTTATCACCTGATTTTTCGACACCTGTTTTCAGTTTGTTTGGTGTGTCTGTCTGTTTTGCTTCTTTGTATGCTCGCTCATGCTGCCGGCATAAACACAGACGGCAGTCTGGGGCCTGCCACAACCCTGACCCCTGGTGGACCTAAAGGGAATGACTACACGATTCCCTCCAATCTTGGACAGCAAAAAGGTTCCAACCTGTTTCACAGCTTTGGCAACTTCAACGTTGATACCGGTTACACCGCCACCTTTACCGGTCCTGACGGCACCACTAACGTCATTGGCCGGGTAACTGGCGGCAACTCTTCCTGGATAGACGGCCGTCTGGGCTGCGACATTACCGGCGCAAACTTGTGGCTGCTGAACCCTTTCGGCATTCTCTTTGGTTCCAATGCATCTCTGAATGTAAATGGCTCCTTCCACGCCAGCACTGCGGACTATCTTCAGCTTTCTGACGGCGGTGTATTTTACACGGACCTGTCCAAAACCAGCAAACTGACCATTGCTGCACCTTCGGCCTTTGGGTTTTTAAGCAGCCATCCTAAAGAGATTACCATTAGCGGAAGTAATCTTGAGGTCCCAGAGGGTGAGAGCATTTCGATTATAGGAGGCGATATTTGTATTGAAAACGGGCATCTCGTTGCGCCGGGGGGGCGAGTGAACCTGGCAAGCCTCGGATCGCCAGGCACGGTGGAGATCGTGTCTGACGGTCTGAAGGTGGAGGCTTCCAATGGACTCGGTAATATCAACATTTCGAATGCGGAGGGAGCTGTTAGCATTGATGTAAGCGGCGTTGACAGCAAAGATATCAGCATAAGCGGCAGTGTTAGCGGCAGTGTTAATATTTATTGCAAAACGTTTTCTCTATATAACTCACACATCATATCTGATAATCGCAGCAATTTATACAAAGGCGGAGACATTCGATTGGTAGCTGAGGAAAGTGCTTCTATAGATAATTATTCTCGTATTGGTTGTGATACCTACGGTGAAAAAGCAGGAGGGGATATTGATGTCCATACAGGATATTTAGCGTTGACTAATTACGGGCGAATTAGTGCAAGTACTTCGGGAATAGGAGGTGGTGGAAGTATTATGATCCATGCTAAGGATATTTGGGTTGATGGAGGGGTTAAAACTAGTCTGATGGGGGGCATGAGCCTAGTTAGTCAGATCGACACTCTCGCATACGGAAGCTCTTCAGGAAACTCAGGCAACATAACTATTGATTCTGAATCCTTGACACTTACTAATGGCGGGCGATTAATGGCAAATGCTAATGGAAGCGGAGGTAGTGGAAATATTACGATCAGTGCAAAGAATATTTTGGTTGACGGTGCATTTGGAAGTTGGATGGGCATTCCGCTAAATAGCATGATCAGCAGTTCTCCAGCAATGGATTCTTCAGGCAGCTCAGGCAGCATAATTATTGATTCTGAATCGTTGATGCTTACCAATGGTGGAGAATTAATAGCAGGTACTTATGGAAGCAGCGGTAGTGGAAATATTACGATCAGTGCTAAGAATATTTTGGTTGACGGAGGGTTTGAAGGTGAGCAGTTATTTGTTTCAAGCGGCATCTCCTGTCAGGCAAGTAAATATTCTACAGGTAATGGTGGCAGCCTAAATATAAATACCGAATCATTCAAAGTGACTAATGGCGGGGAAATATCAGCCGCTACACTTGGAAGTGGTGATGGTGGGAATGTGATCATCAAAGCAAAAAATGTATTAATAGATGGATGTTTTGAAAGCACCAAAGGCGATGTTTCCAGCAAGATCACCTGTCAGGCAGAATCAACAGGTAATGCTGGCAACCTGAATATAGATACCGAATCATTGAAAGTGACTAATGGCGGGACGATATCAGCTCATACATCTGGAAGCGGCGATGGTGGGGATGTGACCATTAAAGCAAAGGATGTGTTGATAGACGGTGTTTTTAAAAGCATCAGCAGCGACGTTGAACGTAGCATGATCACCTGCCAGGCAGAATCTGCAGGTAATGGTGGCAGCCTGAATATAAATACCGAATCATTAAAAGTGACTAATGGCGGGGTGATATCAGCCGCTACATTTGGAAGCGGCGATGGTGGGGATGTGACCATCAAAGCAAAAGATGTACTAATAGATGGAGGTTTTGAAAACGCAAAAGGCCACCATTCCAGCCTGATCACCTGCCAGACAGAATCTGCAGGTAATGCTGGCAACTTGAATATTGATACTGAATCATTATCACTTACTAATAGCGG
>JBAXVB010000197.1:0-7041 GCA_037129415.1 Deltaproteobacteria bacterium | reverse complement strand
CAGCCATCAGGGTCCCCAATTGCCGTGTCATTATAGCAATCTCTGCATTTCTGATGCGACGAAATCGCTTGAAAAACAGGGTAGATTGTTGGACGGAAAGGCTGACGGCTTCCTTGACAGCCACCGGGTAGTTCCCGGCTGTGCGAAGCTTTTGCCTGGCGCCGGCCGGACTATCTGCATCGACAATACCCGATAGGGTGTTGCCCTTAACGTCCAGCGCCGTATATTCATAGACTGGCATGATGCGTAAGGAATGCCCGATTCGCCAATTGTAAAGCTTCCGCAATCGCCTCTTTGGAAATACTGTTACGCCATCCTTCGATAATGCTTTCCCACGCCAGTCCTTCGGCGACCTGATCAAGCACATCAGCAACCATTACGCGTGTTCCACGAAAGGTTGGCTTGCCGTGACATATCTTCGGGTCTGCAACAATATAACGTCCTATAATCTGAGATTCCATTTTCATAACTCATCAATCATTTTTTCAATATACTCAAATCTATGGTGATTTCCGACAAAGAGGTTACACTTGATGTTCAAGTTTTTTGAATTTGACTGAACATATTGGCTTTTTTTAAATCATCATTTTTTATTCAATCGATAAATTCAACAGGTTAATTTTTTGAAACCCGAAAAGGATGATTTTTTATTAAATTTTAACCTACTGAAATTAAAACATTTAAAAAAACTTGAACATCGAGTTATATAAAGTAATCGGGCTCGCCCAACCAAACGGATAAGATTGTGGTTCGCTTCGCTCTCACAATCTATCCTTATTCGTTAGGAGTTTTATCATAGTCCCGCCGATTTTGAACGGTCAGAGCGTTTCCGGGATTCGGAATTCAGGGTTTTCACTCGCATGGCAACCGCATCAATAAAACGCTTATCAGCAAGAAGTGTCTCGGCACATGGCAATACGGATGAGAAATCAGATTGCCCATGACAGTTCTGAATATCGGTGTCCGCTCCCACGGATATGCTGATTTTTACCGGAGCCGGAATCTGAGCGGATACAAGACCATGACGCCTCAGAAAACCGCCCCGTCTAAATTTATGCTGTCCCGGCAGAAGTACTTCGTCAGTCTCAAGACCGCATGCTATATCACTCCGATATTCTTCATCCGTAACATCGACAACAATATGTTCCGACTTATTCTTTCTGTTCATAAATCCTCCGGTGCTTCTTTTCCGCTTTGCGTGCCGAAACGATCCGAATCAAGCTGTCTTCAGGTTCGGTGTACACAACAAACAGCAGCCGGCGACCCGATAATCCGATAAGATTGTATCTCCGCTCGCAGACCGAATGTTCCGGATCGTAGTCGTCAACCGCATCGGAGTCAAAGAAAGCCGCTACCGCTTCCTCAAAACTTACCCTGTGCCGCTTCAGATTGATTTCAGATTTGCCAGTGTCCCATTCAAATCGCATGGCTGATACTATATTATCGGCAGCCTTATTTCAACCGATATTTTTTTAGACTTTGGACAAAAATAGCCTGTACCCTCCAGAAAACCCTTCTGGGTCTGGATTTTGCCACAATCATGCTTATACCTCTTGTCCGATGTGTTTTTTATTGGAAATCACCATTACTCAAAACCTCTACCATTTAGTTTGCCCAAACCCCACTCAGCATAAACCAGATCAGCCCATCTGTCGTAGGCACATAAATTAAGTCAGCCCGATAAGATACGCCGTCGAAGATTAATAACGGGATATGCAGTACATAATTGCCATCAATCAGTGACAGGGTTGACAGGTTGCAGCATCTGTAGTCATCAAGACTTGTCAGCTCTCCGTAGTTTGTCAGTTTGAACATCAGACTCGTAGCTGGAATCGGATTATACTGAAAATCAACCCATAAATAGGATGTAGTATCAACAATCGGAACATGCAAACGATAAGCCGAATCTTTCTGAGACAAGGTTGCTGAGTTCACCGATTGATCTCTGTCAATGCAGGGAAAATAGAAGTCGTTGAAAACTCTCATGTAGTATGGATCTGACAGGTATATGTCACCGGTTCCCCCCAGTCTGGGACAATACACGACAACATAATAGGTGCCTTGCGGAACAACTCCGGTTTCCCATGTTCCGTTATCAAAGATGCAATCAACATTGTGATAGGACATCAATACATTGTTGTCCGAATCCCGTATATCCACCTTCCAGGTCCCAACGGTTGTAGTGCCCGAATCACACTTTGCGTCTGCGGGTGCGGCTGTTGTGATGAAATTGATTCCGATCCGGCTGGGCCCTGTTATAGTAAAAGTGTACCAGTCTTCATCATAGGGTGAGGAAAGCTGACCTAAAAACACATTGCGAAAACAGATTCCATCAGCCTGCACCATTTCGTTGTTGGGTTCTGTCTCATATTCAAGCCGAACTATATCCACCGTAATGGATTGCGTGATGCTGCCTGACGAGCAGGTTATCACGGCGACTCCTGTAGTATAAATGGTGCTTGTTGATCTCAGGTAAACAGTAAGTGTCCCCTTAGCATCCTGCGTTGCAGTCAGATAAGTTGTTTTTCCATTTTCGAACACCCCCAACGACGTGGTATTAAATTCCACCACAGTACCCGCTGTAACCGGTTGCGCAGCACTATCCAATATGACAGCAGTAATGGCCGTATGGCTGTATCCATCCGCAGGTATCCACTTATGAGCTGTGCTAAGGGAGATGTATGCCGGTGGACCCACCCCTGTAAACTTCACATCAATATAGCGGGCTATCCCATTGGAACTGGCGCTGACCTGGGCTGTACCAATTGAACCTCCGGAATAGATGACAACTGAGGCAATTCCAGCAGCATTTGTATATGCGACTATCGTGTTAAGTTTATTGGCAAAATGTCCAATCGTTGTCGTAAAATTCACTGCCTCTCCACTGGAAACGGTCTGCCCATATTTATCATATAATGTCGCCGTTATAGACGAACCGTCACAGGAAGAACCGGTGCATTTGAGTGATAATACAATGTCTGCTGTTGAGCTAGACCCTGTAAAATTCACGAAAACAAATCTGCTGATTCCGGCACCGGCGCTGACGTTTATTTGAGCAGTCCCCACGGTTCCGCCCGAATACACATACGCAAGAGCAACGCCCGAGGAATTTGTATATCCGATTACTGTTTGCAGTTTGTTAGAAAAAAAACCCATATTTGTCGCAAAACTAACCACCACTCCGCTGGAAACCGGTTGGCCATTAGCTGTATATAACGTGGCTGTTATTGTTGAAGATAAAGTCGCATCAGATGCCGGAAAAGCTAATGGCGATGCAGTCAGAGTTATGGATGCAACTTGAGTCGATACCGATCCGATAGTGATCGTCGTAGCCTGAGTAACACCGCCCGACGCACAGGTAACCACTGCGGTTCCAGATGTTGTTCCTGCTATCAATGAAACAACAACCGCGCCGGAACTACCGACGGAGTTTGCCGTAGTCACAGTGATGGTATTTGATCCATTAGAAAAATGACCCAAACCCTGTGTTGTCGTAAACGTAACTGCTATATTGGACTGGGTAATCGGATTACCCGTTATATCCTTTAATAATGCTGTAAGGGTTGAAGAACTGATTCCGTCTGACGGAAGCGTGGTCGGGCTTGCTGAAAGCGTTATGGAGGCAACTTGTGCCGATGAACCGATCGTAACGTTTGTAGTTTGCGTCACTCCCCCGGATTCACACTTGATAAGTGCGATTCCAGATGTTGTTCCGGCTATAAGTGATACAACCACCTTGCCAGGAACAGCCGTTGTACTCTGCGATGTCACAGTGATGGTTTGCAAATTATTCGAAAAATGACCCAGCGTCGTTGTAAATGTAACTGGAATATTTGATAATCTGATAAGGTCGCCGGATGTGTCTAAAAGTAGTGCTGTTATGGTTGATGAACTGTCACCTACTGGAAGTGAGGTCGGATTTGCTGACAGTGTAATAGAAGCAACCTGTCCAGATGTACCGATCGTCACAACCGTGGATTGTGTCACATTCCCGGATTCACATACAACGGTGGCAATTCCAGATGTCGTTCCTGCTATAAGTGACACAAGCACCTTTCCCGATACTCCGAAAGTGCCCATCGTTGCTACAGTGATGGTTTGGAGTCCATTGGAAAAATTGCCTAACGTCGTTTTAAATTTAACTAAAACATTATCTTTAATCAGCAGATTACCCGATATATCCAGTAAAGTGGCTGTAAGGGTTGATGAACTGACACCGTCTGCCGGAAGCGAAGTCGGATTTGCTGACAGTGTGATAGATGCGACCTCCGCCGATGAACCGATCGTCACATTTGTGGACTGAGTGACCTTCCCTGATTCACAAACAACATGCGCAACTCCAGATGTTGTTCCGGCTATAAGCGACACAACCACCTTGCCCCAATCACCACCCGTAATCGTTAATACAGTGATGATTTTGGAACCATTCGAAAAATGACCAAGGTCCGTCGTAAACGTAACTGGAACACTATCTTCATGCAACGGAGTGCCAGATACATCCAGTACTGTTGCTGTAATGGTCGATGAACTAGCCCCATCTGCTGGAATTGATCCTGGGTTTGCTGCAAGTGTTATTGATGCAATAGGTAACGTGCCGATGCTTACAGATACCGATTGAGTAAGACCGCCTGACGAACAGACAACTTCAGCCAGGCCAGACGTAGTTCCGGCAATTAATGAAACTGTTACAACTCCGGTAGAATCAATTGTTCCCATAGTAATGGTTTGCTGACCATTACTGAAAGTTCCCAACTGTGTTGAAAATGTAACGCTTGTACCCGTAGAAACCGGAATACCTGCAGAATTATTTACAACAGCTTTTATTGCTGAAGAACTATGTCCATCTGCGGGGAGCGATGTCGGACTTGCAGTAAGCACTATTGAGCCTACCCCCATCGCAACAGTTACAGTCTGGGTCATCTCGCTTGATGTACATGTGACTTCAGCAATTCCGGGATCTGTCGCAGCAATCAAGGAAACGGAAACAGTGCCTTCGGCGTTGCTCACTTGAACAGTAATAGTTTTTGCTGGAGATCCTTTTCCATCGGAAAGAAGACCCTTTGTTGTGGTAAAGGTAACCGGCGTACCAACAGCCACTGCAGCTCCACCGGTATTTATAACTGTTGCCTTAATTCCCGAAGAACTCTTGCCATCCGATGGGATCCATGGCGGTATTGCAGTCAATTTAATTGAACCTGTAGCGTCAAATGAAACAGTAACATATTGTGTAACGCCATTCGAAGTACAGGAGATCATAGCGATACCGGAAATTTTTTCTGACATTAAAGATACAACTATTATAGAACAGGGGCCAACTTGATTGGCAACAGTAACTGTCTCAGTTATGGCTTTTTGTAAGATAAATGTCGTAGGGTCCCTGAAAGTACCCAAAGTAGTAGTAAATGTTGCTTTGGTCCCAATATCAACCGGAAAATTAGCATTGTCACATAGGTCTGCTGTAATCGCAATTGAGCTTACCCCATCTGCAGGAACAGATAGCCGGCTGGCTGTTAACGTTATGGCAGCCGTAGGCCCTGCATAAGTTGTGTTGATCCCACAGACAGTACTGAAAAGGATGGCCAATACAGAAATGATTACGGATTTTGTCTTCATCGTTCACCCCCATGATTTATGAAAAATCGCATGTCCGGTTTTCTATCCATTTTATGTGTAGTCGTGGTACGACCGTCAGGGAATTCCCCGACAACGTCGTGCATCTACATATTCACTACATATTCATCAGCTACATTGTTATCACTCAACCCGATCATCAATGGATTCGAAAATCGAACATTGACCATTGTTTATGGCCTGATGATGACCGACACCTTATATTTCAATCCCCAATTCGCGCAGTTTGGCGGCAAGCCTTTCTTTTTCCCTACATTCGGCATCCGCTCTTTGGTGTTCGGCTTCCGCTCGTTGGTGTTCGGCCTCCGACTTCCGACTTTCATCTTCCGCTCTTTGACGTTCGGCTTCAGCCTTCCGACTTTCTGCTTCTGCTCTTTGACTTTCCGTTTCAGCTCTTTGACGTTCGGCTTCCGCCTTCAGACTTTCTGCATCCGCTCTTTGGCTTTCAGCTTCCGCCTTCCGACTTTCTGTTTCCGCTCTTTGGTGTTCAGCTTCCGCTCTTTGGTGTTCAGCTTCCGCCTTCAGGCTTTCTGCATCCGCTCTTTGGTGTGCAGATTCTGCCTTCAGGCTTTCAGCTTCCGCTCTTTTTTGGCTGGATTTTGCCACCTGGTCCAGTTCTACTGTCGAAAGGAATCTGGTTCCATCCGGACAATAGATGGCAAGATCATCCGATGCAAGTTCAAACCGGATTTTCAGCAAGGGGCTTGTCCATCCATTCATGTTAGCTATTGGGATCAATATGTTACCGGTCCGGATCCAGCCGTTCAAACGAATCCGGTCCGGATCATAGATGTAGTATTCTTCCACCTCATATTTCTGATAAAATTGAAACTTTCCATCCAGTTCCGCCCGTCTGTTCCCCGGTGACAGAATCTCGAATACAACCTGCGGTGGAATATAGCTTTCTTCCCATGACCGGTATGACCCCCTATGTCCTTTGGGCCTGCCAAATACAACCATTGCATCCGGTGCGATTCGTATTTTATTGTTTCCCTCTTCCGGATACCAGAGCAAATCTCCTGCAATAAATATATCGGAGTTATCATGAAATATCCGCTCCAGATTCTCTTTAATTTTAACAATCCAGTCGAATTGTTTGGTATTGTCCGCCATCGGCTTCCCGTCACTGTCAGGATAAATAATCTTCCTTCTGGCTTTTAGGGCCACAGGTTTTTGAAAACCGCGTGCCGGCATTCGGTTTTCGTATTGTTCTTTTGCTTTTAACATCTTCATTCCAACACCTCTTGTGATTCGATATCTCTTACCGAACTAAAGTTCCAAAAGGCCAAAAATTATTCAAGGGCTAAACAAACCAAATAAGCAGTGGCATTCTTTGTTGAAAATCACTTTATCCGTATTGCCATATATTTTATTGAGAGCCTGATTCGCTTATCTCCGAATTGATGATTT
>JBAXVB010000196.1:0-7064 GCA_037129415.1 Deltaproteobacteria bacterium | reverse complement strand
GGAATAGCTGTTCTTGTTATTGGAAAATACAGCAAGGTTCGTTGCAAAGTTAGCAGAAGTTCCGATAGCGACAGCTAAGCCGTTTTTATCTTTTAAAATGGCGGTAATGACGGATGAACTGATGCCATCGGCGATTAGCGATGCGTTCGATACGGAAAGGGTGATACTTGCCGTTGGCCCCGAAGTCGCATTTACAAATTTCAGATATGTTAGCGCGACCAGTCCGCCGGCGGAACACTGAACCTTAACGTCTCCAGGTGTTGTACCCGCATACAGGACAGCAGTCGCGGTTCCAGTGGCATCAGTCTGCGTTGTGAAACTAGTAGAACCATTTGCAAAAGTACCCAGGTTTGTCGTGAATACCATCGTTGTTTTCTGCTTCGGCGGGCCGCCGGCGCTATCTGTCAACACAGCGGTTATCGTTGAAAATGATATGCTATCCGCATTTATGCTTACGGGATTTGCCGTCAGCTTCAGCGTTTCTCCGCCTTGGCTGCCAAAATTCAGCATCACATATGTTACCAGACCCCCTCCAGAACACTGCACCTTAACATCGCCTGGCGACGTTCCAGCATACAGAATAGCAACCGAGGTTCCCGTAGCATCTGTCACTGTCTGAAAATGATTAGCACCGTTTGCAAACAAGCCCAGACTTGTCGTGAAATCCACCTGCGTTCCCTGCAACGCAGGCTTTCCGACGCTATCGGTCAACACTGCTGTTATCGTTGAGAATGATATGCCATCAGCCTTAACGCTGGTGGGGTTCGCCATCAGCGTCAGCGTCGCTCCGCCCTTGTTATCATTCAGCCCAGTCGAGGAGCCACCACACCCATAACAACAACATGCGATCGTTATCAGTAAAACAGCCTTAACCAAAACAATAGAACATTTCATAACACTCCTTAATTTCAATCGTAAATGTCTGACAAACGAAATTGCAATATTTTCGGCAAAGAAACAATAGATATCAACTTATTGGCTTATCAACTCGAGCTTCCCGCTGCTCCATTTGAACAATTTTTGGAGTCATAAAAATCAGAAGCTCTTCCTGTTTACTAACGTCTTTTGTTTGACCAAACAGATACCCCAGTACAGGGATTTTCGACAACAAGGGCACGCCTGAGTCGTCTGCAGCCTCTGTGGACTTGGTAATGCCGCCTATAACCAGAGTATCACCATCATCCACCAAAAGCTCTGTCGTTGCTTTTTTCGTGGCGAGAGTTGGAATATTCTGAATGTAACCAGCAACATCTTTCTTTTCAATTTCAATCTTCATGGAAATTCGGTTGTCCTGGGTAATGTGCGGAGTCACCCTGAGGATCAGTTTTGCATCTTTAAACTGGACAGTTGATACCGTAGATGTCCCTGTTGCAGGCAGCAAATACCCGATTTCCAGCCCTTGTTCGATCAGAGCCTCTTTATTATCCAATGTCATTATCTTGGGTGAAGATATGACTTTCCCTTTCTTGTTGTTTTCCATGGCCTGGAGCTGAGCATTGATGACAATCGGAGTTCCTGGAATCCGCATAAAATTAAATCCAATGGTGCCAACTTTGTCAAGTCCGGTTGGGAAATTCACCGCTGTATCAAATCCATGGGTTCCACCAAGGGTGTCATACCCGGGCTGAGGCCCGATCCCTGCGGTGGGATCGCTATTCTGAATTCCCCACTGCGCCCCCCATGTAACACCCAAATCTCGCGCAAAGTCCGTGCTGGCCTCAACGATCTTGGCCTCAATCACAACCTGTGGTGTAACCCTGTCCAGTTTCTGAACAATTGAGCGAATATTCTTGACCTTGCTGGCGGTGTCCGTAACAATCAACTGATTGGTCCGATCATCCACGGTAATGGAACAGTCTTTGCGACCTGGAGTAATCATATCCTTGATATGCTGCATCATTTCTTCTTTAGCTTTAGCATAATTCACCGGTATGTATTCAGTGACAACCGGTTCCAGCTCCAGACTCTGCTCCTTGGCTTTTTTTTCCGCTTCATAGAACTGCTGTTTGGCTTTTTCTTCCTCCTCCAGCGTTTTCAGCCTGGCGATACGGATAATTCCCCCCTCCTCAATCTTATCCAGTTGATTCATCCTTAGAACCAGATCCAGAACCTGATCCCAGTGTACCGGCTTGTCAAATGCCAGTGTAACCTTTCCTGTAACATCTTTATCGATGGCAAAATTCTCCCCGCTGTAATCTGCGAGAAGACGAAAAACGTTGCGGATATCCGTATCAAAAAAATCAAGTCCCATTTTCTCGCCGGTATAAACCTTGGTGACATCACTTCGGTAAACACCGGATCTCCTGGGCTCTGCTGAAACAACCTTGGCTTCTCCAGAAGGCTCCGCACGACCTTCACGCTTTCCAGCAGTTGTCAAATCCGGCCTGGCTGGTGGCGGCTCGTCGGCTTTTTCAACGGATGCTTTTGACTGCAATACACGCCCCTGTGCGGGGGGCGACAAAATTGGCGGCTCCTCGGCTTTTTCAACGAATGTCGTTGGCAGCGGCGCATCTGGTTTGGGCGGAATGGAAGATGCTTCAAATCGAATTTTGATCACATTGCCTTCCTGCTCTACAAAATACGGAACCGCTTCCCTAAGGTCCAAAGCCACCATGGAATCGTCTTTCATGGCTGGTGTCTGCAAAGGACGGATCCGGTCGATCGCGCTCTCAAAGCGGTTGGTGATCAGCGGCAGTTTGCGGAAATCCGAAATATGGGTATGATAGAGCCTCAACTGAACGGCGGTTGGAGAAATCTTTTCCATGCGGTACTCAACCGGCCGAGTGGTTCCGATAATGACTGTGGACTTTCCTTTTAATTCGCTGAAAAATTCAATGCGCTTCACCCATGCAGGGCCAGAGGCTTTTGCGGAAGAACCCTTTTTTCGTGAATCAACCGGATATGTCCGGCTTACTATGGCTGGGCCTGTAGCACTGCCTGCAGTCAAAGACAACTTAGGTTCACTAATTGACGTTTCCCTGATGGACTGGCGGGTCATATCTGCAGAAGCATCGGTGGCATTCCTGGCAAACGAAATTTTCAAGCTGTTACCTTCTCGCATCACCTGATAGGGAACGTCCTGTGATAATGCAATTTCGATTTTGGATGTCTGCGCATCCCCCACTTGAGAAACAACAATATTACCGATCACATTGTTATCCACAGGTAATGCCGGAATCATGTCATTAATATATGTCTCCGGAAAATACAAAATAACGCCTAAAGGGGAAAGTTGCTTGACTGAAGTATAGGATAGAATCGCGTTGCCCTGAATATTTACAACAACAGCATCGGGTTCTTTAGAGACCTGAATATCCGTGATTTTTTTGGAAACATCCGTTTTCTGAATGTCCTGGGCATCCGGCCGGATAGCCGCATCCTTGGCGCATCCCATAGCAAACCCAAAACATAATACCAGCAGAATAGGCAGCTTGATAAATCGAAACAGCCTGAAAGGGTTACAATTCATACTACAATTCTCCGGTTGGTTTCTGAAATTTTAGCTCCGTGTTACGATTGGAAACAGCGCCCAGTGCATCTTCAACTTCTTCTTCAACAATAACTCGATCTTTCAGGATATTCGTCACTGAACCAGAATGTATTCCGATATAGGTTCCCACTGATATAATATATCCTTTGCCGGTAATTTCTTCAACCATTGCTTTGAAACCAGACGGAGTCCTGATAATCGCTGTCAGTTTTAACTGACTTAAATCAACCCGTTCAAGGGGAGTTGTTGGTTCACGTTTTTCTTTTTTTGTCTTAGTATCCGGCAGAACCTTTTGTGGCTCATCTTTCAGCAGCGGCAAGAATGGGTCGATTTTCCCCTCAGGATTATACGAATCCCCCACTGCTGAAGTAGATGCCACTACTACTTGCCCGATTAAAGTATCCTGACTCTCTGAAGAAGACACACCCGGTATGGAGTCTGTTCGAACGCCCACATCTGGAAGCTTTTTCAGGGGTGAAACAGGCAAATTGTCGATGCCGGGAACTGGCTTGGCATTTACAATCTCCGCCTGGTCATAAATCTTTTTACGGACAATCTCTGGCGTATCATCAATTTGTTTACGAACAATCTCAGGCTTCAAGGGCAACGCTCCAGGTTTATCTGGAACCGTGACCGAAGAAGGTTCGGTCTTTACAATCTCCCCGGTATTTTTATTGATTTTTTTACGAACGATCTCCGGTTTGACTAACGGCGCTTCTGGGTTACTGCACCCTGTATGGCCGATAAGCACGCCTATCAAACAATAAATCAGCACGATTTTGGAAAACTGAATCATATATCCGTTTTCTATACTGTGAATGAACATCATTTGCGTCTTTGCCCCCCCACCCCAACCCTCCCCCGCTGGGGGAGGGAGTTTATGGAAGGTTCAGATTATGCACGTTCGCAGTATATTTGTATATTAAGGAATTATCGAAAAACTTGCAGCTATTATCCCTTTGGTAACGTTTTCATTATTTTTTGCGAACTATTTTTTTGCAGCAGGTTTCTTGGCATCTTTGGTCGCCGGAGCTACAGGTGTTTCCAGAAATTTATATGTTACTGCGATACAGGATGTAATCAGCCGGGTTGAATCCTTGGCGGATGGAGCCACCTTGACATCCTTCGCAACAGACTGCAACATCTTGATATCATTGATATTAACAATTCTGTTCAGATTTGAAACCTTATCAAAAAACATGCCAACATTGTGATAACTTCCAGACACCGTAACGGAAACGGGTATTTCAGCATAGAAATCCTTGGGAATTTCTGGTTTAGGTTCAAAAAGAATAAACTCCAGCCCCGCATCATGACCAAATTGTGAGACACTGGTCAGGAGCAACGGAATCTCTTCTTTATCCGGCAATGCATTTCGCGTGATACTGAAATCCAGTTCAGCATCTGTCATCTCCTGCCTGAATTTGTTAATCCGCGACGCTGCAGCTCTGGCATTGGCCAGTTGCTGATCAAACTGCTTCAGTTGTGTATTCATTGCATCCAACCGGGTGTACTGCGGATAAAAAAAGAAATACCCGAATACGCCAGACAGAAGGAAAATCGTCAGTACGCATATCAGAATCCGTTGAACCAGGGTAAGCTTGGCAATTTTTTCTATCACCGGATCCAGAGATTCAAGAGAGATATCTGGTAATTTCATTTTTTTACGGCCTTTTCAGAAGTGTCAGCTTCGGGCTTGGCGATTTTCCGGCATGATATTTCAAAGTTTTTTAAAATGACATCCTTGATGGCCTGCTGTTTGAGAGTTTTAAGACTGACACCGGAAAACAGTTTGCTGCCTTCCAGCTTAATCATGAAATCCGCCACAGTCTTGTTGTCGAGAGCAAGTCCATTTATTTCCACGGATTCACTGATATCGGAAAGGCTGGTAAACCACATCCGACCAGGAATAACCATATTGGTCATAGTGTCCAGAAGGATGACAGACGACTTGCGGTTTCGCTCCAGATTTTTTATGACAGTAGTTTTTTTCTTAATAGTATCGAGCTTTTTTTTAATCTCATCAATTTCTTTGGTCAACACCGCCAGTTCGCTTAGTTGTTGCGTTGAAGTCTTGATACGACTGTCCAGGTTCTCAATTTTCCGGTTTAGGGTTAAAGCAAGATAAGACATGCCCACAATCAAAAATATCAGCACAAGAACAAAAACGGAGACCTGCTGACGAACATTCTCTTTTTTTCGCGCCTTACGAAAAGGCAGAAGGTTGATTCGTATCATTTGTCATCGATTCTCCGAATGGCAAGACCCATACATATCGCAGCCTGTGGGGATACCTTTTTGAGAAAAGATGGATCAAGTCTTTTATCTATGGAAAAATTTCCAAAAGGATTGATGACTTCAACTTCTGATGCAGTTTCAGATGCCAATATCTGCTGAAATTCCTTTATATTGGCGCCACCGCCGCTTATCAGAATCTTTCGAATCTGATCATCGGGATACGTTGAATAAAAGAAATCAATGGCTCGCCTGATTTCAAGGCACCAATCACCGATAACCAATGTAACAATGTCTGCAATTTCCTGTGGGGTTATCTTGTTGGATTTTCCTGTGAGCTTTATCGTTTCGGCATCTTCCAGGCTGCAGACCACCTTATTCGAAATTTTAAGATTAATTTGATTGCATCCCAGGGAAACATCCCTCGTGAACAAGGATACGCCATCTTTAACGATATTCAGGGATGTCTTGCTGGCGCCAATATCGATTAACGCAACAACCTCTTCTTTGGTATCGTAATTGATCTCGTAAATATTCTGAAGCGCAAAAGCATCAATATCAACAACACATGGCCGCAGACCCGATAACTCAATCAGGTTGACATACTCACTAACCAGTTCTTTTTTGGCGGCAACCAGAATCACGTCCAGTTTGTTGGCGGCAACCTGGCTTTCTCCCAGGATATGGAAATCCAGATTAACATCATTAATATCGAAGGGAATATACTGCTCCGCCTCGTATTGAATGGTCTCCTGCAGCTCTGCGTCCGTCATGTTCTGCAACTGAATTTTTTTAACAATAACCGAATATCCGCCAATAGAGATGGCCACATTTTTTTCTCTGATTTTCTGAACTTTGAACAGTTCGCAGATAGCTTCGGAAACCGTCTCAGGATCTTTGATGACACCATCTTCAATCGCACCGTTCGGCAGGGTGATCATTCCTAACTTGTTCAGAATAAACCCTTTTTTTCTGGTTTCAAAAACCTCACATACCTTAAGTGTTTTTGATCCGATATCGAGGCCGACCAAGTGATTTTTTTTTGCAAATAGCATTTTATGGTGTGAAACCTGTATGGGGCCATTATACGGATATTCAGGAATGCTTCAGCCGATATTACAGGGAAGAGGTAACGATGAGTGAGGCATTCCCTCTGCACAGTACTGATAATATTCGGCAATAAATTGACGTTACTGATACCGATATGGTTATTATGACTAAAATTATCCGTACATTACAATTGCCTTTAAAATATGAATTAGTCAAGTTTTTTTTGATTCAAAGACTGTTTACCTTGACATTAAAATCAGTGTTTCCTATAATATTTTCAATGATATAT
>JBAXVB010000195.1:0-7091 GCA_037129415.1 Deltaproteobacteria bacterium | reverse complement strand
CTCTTTACAGACAAAGGCATTGGAACAGAGGTTACGTTATGACAAGTGAACAGACGGAAAACGGAGATACCAAGGATACCAAGGATACCGGGGATACCGGGGATACCGGGGATACCGGCAAATGGATGGTTCAGGCCGACGGAGTGATGGCCACAACCTACAAAAGGACTCGGGTTGTGTTTTCAAGGGGGAGTGGCTGTACCCTGTGGGATACCGAAGGCCGGTCCTATCTGGATTTTGTTGCGGGCATCGCTGTGTGCAATCTTGGCCATGCCCATCCCGCAGTTTCAGATGCATTGCGTGAACAGGCCGAGATACTGGTTCATGTGTCCAATCTCTATTATACGATTCCGCAGACCGAACTGGCAGCCTGGTTAGTCGATCACAGTTTTGCAGACAGGGTCTTTTTCTGTAACAGCGGGGCCGAAGCTAACGAAGCAGCCATCAAGCTGGCCCGAAAATATTTCAAGGACGAAGGAGAGCCGGACAGATACCGGATTATTTCCATGGTCCAGTCCTTTCATGGCAGAACATTGGGAACCCTTTCTGCGACCGGCCAGGACAAAATCAAGCAGGGGTTTTCACCCATTCTCGAAGGGTTTGATTTTGTTCCGTTCAATGATTTTCAGGCCATAAAGGAGAAAATCAGCGCATCGACATGCGCCATTTTGCTGGAACCGGTTCAAGGAGAAGGCGGCATCCGCGTCGCCGATCCGGAATTTCTTCAAAATATTCGCAGGCTCTGCAATGAAACCGGAACCCTCCTGATTTTTGATGAGATTCAAACTGGAGTTGGCCGGACCGGAAAGCTCTTTGCTTACGAACATTTCGGGGTTGAACCCGATATCATGACCCTTGCCAAGGCCCTTGCCAATGGCCTTCCCATCGGGGCCATGCTGGCGAAAGAATTCGTGGCTGCTTCGTTTGTTCCCGGATCCCATGCCTCGACGTTCGGCGGAACACCGCTGGTAACCGCTGCATCCCTCTGTGTTCTGAAAACTCTTGACCAGGAGAACATCATCGGGCATTGCGCGGAAGTTGGACAGTACTTTAAGGAGCGATTGCTGGAACTAAAAAGCCGCCATGATTCTGTCGTGGATGTTCGCGGACTGGGCTTGCTGCTGGGAATGGAACTGAACATCGACGGCCTTCCGCTGGTTCAGGCCTGCCTGGAAAAAGGGTTTGTGATCAATTGTGTCCAGGGCAATACCCTGCGGTTTATCCCTCCGCTGATTGTTCAGAAGGCGCAAATCGACCAACTGATCCATTGTCTGGATGGAATTTTACCGTGATAATAATATTTCCCCCCTTTGGAAAAGGGGGGCCAGGGGGGATTTCAGGCGGCCTGCTGAAAAATCCCCCTCAATCCCCCTTTTCCAAAGGGGGAAGGTATCATTTTTATATCCGGGGGTGAATGCCCGAGTGATTCATGAATGTTTACGAAGCCACCATAGGTGAAGCATTGAAAAAAGACTTGCTGACACTGCTGGATCTGACGAAATCAGATTGCGATACCCTGTTTAAAAGGGCCATTGAGTTAAAGGATCGGCGAAAAAAAGGAATCCGGGAAACCCTGCTTTCCGGTAAATCGCTGGGACTGATATTTGATAAACCCTCCACGCGAACGCGGGTTTCATTTGAGACCGCCATGATTCAAATGGGGGGGACACCGATTTTTATCAGCTCCAAGGATACCCAGATTTCCAGGGATGAGCCTGTCATGGACACAGCGAGAGTACTTTCCTGCTATCTGGACGCCCTTGCCATCAGAACGTTCTCTCAGGATCTTCTGGAAGGCTTTGCAGCCTATTCAACGATTCCAGTCATAAACGCGCTGACGGACCTTTACCACCCGACCCAGGTGCTGAGCGATCTGATGACCATTATCGAATACAAGGGCGGATATGAGGGACTGAAGATTGTCTGGGTCGGGGACGGCAACAACGTATCTCATTCCTGGATCAACGCTGCTGCCACACTGGGACTGAATCTCGTTTTGGCCTGTCCCGAAGGATATTATCCGAATACCGCCATTTTCAAGCGGGCGATGGATATCGGCGTCGGTAGCATCCGCGTAATTTCCGATCCCATTGAGGCGGTGCATGAGGCGGATGTAATTTACACCGATGTATGGGCCAGTATGGGGCAGGAAAGCGAACATTTTTCACGAAAAAAGGTATTTAAAGCCTACCAGGTGAACAGGGAACTGGTTAGTCATGCACGAAGCGATGCTATTGTCATGCACTGTCTGCCGGCGCACCGGGGCGAGGAAATCAGCGAGGAAATGATGGACAACCCCCTTCCGGTGATCTGGGATCAGTCTGAAAATAAAATGCATATAAACAAGGCCATTCTCGAAGCGGTTATGATTAAAAACCGTTGACCAGCCGACACAAGAGCGTTGACCGTTCATCGTCAACGGTTAACGGTTTTTTCAATAGATTAAGGAGAGTTACCATGTCTGATCAGATTAAAAAAGTCGTGCTGGCCTATTCTGGAGGTCTGGATACGTCGGTCATCTTAAAATGGCTCATTGAAACCTATCACTGCGAAGTTGTGACATTTTCCGCCAATATCGGACAAGATGAGGATATGGATCAGATCCGTGAAAATGCTTTTAACACAGGCGCATCCAAATCATATATGGAAGATTTGTCCGAAACCTTCGTAAAGGATTATGTATTTCCAGCATTCCGGGCAAACGCCATCTATGAAGGTCAGTATCTTCTTGGGACATCCCTGGCAAGACCCTTGATCGCCAAAAGACAGATGGAAATCGCCAAAATTGAATCTGCGGATGCCGTCAGCCATGGGGCAACAGGAAAAGGCAATGACCAGGTGCGCTTCGAGCTGACCTATTTTGCTATGGATCCGCACATTCGTATCATAGCTCCCTGGCGGGAATGGCGGCTAACTTCCCGAACCGCCCTGATGGAGTTTGCCAGTCAGCACGGAATCAAGGTTCCAACAACCCCTTCAAAGCCCTACAGCTCGGATGCGAACCTGCTGCATATCAGCTATGAAGGCGGTATTCTGGAAGATCCCTGGGCTGCACCGCCCGATGATATCTATACGATGTCGGTGTCCCCCAAGGATGCGCCGGATGAACATGAATTTATCGAGATTACCTTTGATCAGGGAAATCCGGTTGCAGTAAACGGTCAGGTCATGTCTCCTGCTACCTTGTTCCGGGAGTTGAACCGGCTTGGCGGCCGCAACGGCATCGGTCGGGCGGATATCGTTGAAAACCGGTTTGTGGGCATGAAATCCCGCGGCGTGTATGAAACGCCGGGTGGAACCATTTTAAGGGCCGCCCATATAGCTATGGAATCCATTACCCTTGATCGGGAAGTCATGCATCTGCGGGATTCCCTGATTCCCAAATATGCGGAAATAGTGTACTATGGATTCTGGTTTTCTCCGGAAATGCGCTTGCTTCAGAATCTGGTTGACGACACGCAGAAGAATGTCTGCGGCGTGGTGCGACTTGAGCTGTATAAGGGCAACTGTCGGGTCCTGGGAAGAAAATCGGACAGATCCTTGTACAGTGTTGATTTTGCAACATTTGAAGATGATTCTGTGTATCGCCAGAAGGATGCCGAAGGATTTATCCGGCTCAATGCCCTCAGGCTAAGAATCCAGAATATGCTTAAACTATGATAACGACAACGGAGTATAAATCGTTTTGTTTTAAAGAGGATATCCATGATCGAAAAGCCCTGGGAAGGAAGATTTGCGGAAAAAACTGATAGAAGTGTTGAACTTTTCACCTCGTCAATTGATGTAGATAAGCGGCTATACGCATTCGATATTGATGGTAGTATCGCCCACTGTCAGATGCTGGCCCATGTCTCCATCATTACGCACGAAGAGGCCGAAAAGCTGATCGAAGGGCTTGGCGCCATCAAACGGGAAATCCAGCGGGGCAAATTTCTGTTTGATCACGGCCTGGAAGATATCCACATGCACATTGAAAACCGGCTTTTTCAGGAAGTTGGCAAGGTTGCACAGAAGCTGCATACGGCCAGAAGCAGAAATGACCAGGTGGCGCTGGATTCCCGAATGTTTCTCCGGGAGGAAACCCGCAATATTATCCGGCTTCTGGATGCCTTGAATACGGTGATTGTGTCTCTGGCGGAGGAGAACCTGGATGTGACCATGCCGGGATATACCCATCTCCAGCGTGCTCAGCCGGTTCTGCTGGCGCATCATCTGCTGGCCTATTACGAGATGTTTTCACGAGATCGGGCGCGGTTCTGCGATGCCCTGAAGCGGATAAATGTAATGCCTCTGGGAAGCGCCGCTCTTGCCGGAACAACATACCCGATTGACCGACATTATACCGCCGCCCTGCTTCAGTTTCCGGAGGTTTCGGTCAACAGCATTGATTCGGTTTCGGACAGGGATTTTATGCTGGAATTTCTTTCCAGCGCCAGCATTGCCATGGTTCATTTCAGCAGGCTTTCCGAGGAGATGATTCTGTGGTCTTCAACTGAATTCGGCTTTATTGGGCTTCCTGATGCGTTTTCAACCGGCAGCAGCATCATGCCGCAGAAAAAAAACCCGGATGTGCCGGAGCTGGTCCGCGGAAAATCCGGAAGGGTTTTCGGCGATCTGTTTGCGCTTCTCACCCTCATGAAGTCTCTTCCTCTGGCTTACAATCGGGATATGCAGGAAGATAAGCCTGCCTTGTTTGATGCCGTGGATACATTAAAAGCCTGCATAGAGATTTACACAGCCATGCTGCCCAAAATAAAGATCAACAAGGAAATTCTATATCAGGCAACCACAACGGGGTTTTTAAACGCAACGGACATGGCGGATTATCTGGTCACCAAGGGGATGACTTTCCGCGAATCGCACAGTTGCGTTGGAAAGGCTGTGGGATATGCATTCAACTGTAAAAAAGAACTCCATGAGCTGACGATTGAGGAGATGAAGTCCTTTTCGGCGCTGATTGCAGAAGATATATTTGGCGTCCTTACACCGGAACAGATGATCAATCGACGGACATCTTTTGGGGGAACGGCTCAGGCGAATGTCAAGGCAGCCATTCAAGCGGCCAGACAGCGCCTGTCGGAGTCCGTGTGTCCATGACCCTGGGGAGGATACCGGCCAGCCGGTTTTCGATCATGCTTCTGATTGCGGCAATGATTCCGTGTCTTTGTATTTTTGGATGCGGCAGAAAAGAAATGCCGTCTGCGCCCCGGCAGGTTCCGCCGCAACCGGTTACAGACCTTCGCGTTCGTTTAACCGGGAATCAGGTTGAACTGATATGGTCTTTTTCGACAGCCCTTTACGGGTCGGAGCAAATAACCGGGTTTGGCGTGTTTCGCGCGTCAGAGCTGATTTCCGAAGGCTGCAGCGGTTGTCCGTTTCTGTTTCATCGGATAGCAGATGTTCCCTTCCTGGAAGGGCAGGATGGAGCATCTGTAATATTATATAGGGATACGATAGAAAGCGGATACCGCTACCGGTATAAGGTTATCTGCTATTCGACGGGGCTTGCCGGCAAGGATTCAAACGTGGTGGTGGTGGAAGGGGAGTAGGCATGCATTATTTTCAGTATCATGACAACGAAATGTATTGTGAGGATGTTCCGGTCCAAGCCATTGCCAGGCAGGTGGGAACGCCGCTTTATATTTACAGCCACGCAACGCTGACCCGGCATTTCAATGCTTTTAACGATGCGTTTGATGGGCTTGACCGGCTGGTATGTTTTTCGGCCAAGGCCAATACCAGCATGGCCGTCCTCAAACTTTTGGCGAATCTGGGAAGCGGGCTGGATATTGTGTCGGGCGGAGAGCTTCTCCGAGGACTGAAGGCCGGGTTTTTGCCTGATCGCATTGTATATTCGGGTGTGGGAAAGCGGGTGGATGAAATTGATTTTGCTCTGGAAACCGGCATCCTGATGTTTAATGTCGAGTCACTGGAGGAGCTGGAGCTGATCCAACTGCGGGCTGCTGCTTTAAATGAAAATGCATTTATTTCCATTCGGGTGAACCCTGATGTGGATCCCAAGACCCATCCGTATATTTCAACCGGCCTGAAGAAGAACAAATTCGGGATCGACACCGAAAGTGCGATTTCAGCCTATCAAAGAGCCAGTAAGCTGCCCCATATTTCGGTTGTTGGAATAGACTGCCACATTGGCTCCCAGATTACCGAAATCCAGCCATTCGAAGATGCGCTGAAAAGTCTCAAGAGCCTTATTCAAAGACTCGATACAATGGGAATACCCATTCGGTATCTTGACATGGGTGGCGGCCTGGGAATTACCTACCGGGAAGAATCGCCGCCTCAGCCGTTTGAGTATGCCAGGGCCATTGCCAATGTTCTTGGAGACCTGAAGATTAAGCTCATTCTGGAACCTGGCAGGGTGATTGTGGGAAACGCCGGCATCCTGGTCACTCAGGTGTTGTACCGGAAAAAAGGGCTTGTCAAGGAATTTGTCATTACCGATGCAGGCATGAATGATCTTATGCGGCCTATTCTTTATAACGCCTACCATGAAGTGCTGCCGGTGGTTCGCTCAAGCGGGGAGTCCTTTACTGCGGACATTGTTGGCCCAATCTGCGAAACCGGAGATTTTCTGGCTCAGGATCGGCAAATCTCCCCGGTTCAAAGCGGCGATTTGCTTGCATTGATGAGCGCTGGCGCGTACGGATTTGCGATGTCGTCAAATTATTGTTCCAGGCTGAGGGCCGCCGAGGTCATGGTCAAAGGGGATAAGTTTGCAGTAATCAAGGAACGGGAAACATATACGGATCTGATTGCAGGGGAGTCTGTTCCGGAGTTTATATAAATTTTGGATGATTTTCATCAGCCCACCCCACCCCCTAACCCCCTCCCGCAAGGGGAGGGGGGACTTTCACTCCCTTAATCCCTTTCCGCAAGGGGGGCGGGAGTTTGGACATTTACTCCCCCTCCCCTTGCGGGAGGGGGTCGGGGGGTGGGGGTTCAGGAGTGCAGATTATGACCGTTGACAGTATATAATCTGCCGGATTGACAGATTGTTCGCCTATCGGAGGATATGATGACAGCAATTTTGCAAGAAGCATTTAATATGGCATCTGGATTTTCTGAAAAAG
>JBAXVB010000194.1:0-7122 GCA_037129415.1 Deltaproteobacteria bacterium | reverse complement strand
CCTATAACCCGCTGTTGCACCTGAGTTTCGATGGAGACACCGGTGGCGGCTTCCACAATCATTCCCAGCAGAATATAGCCGGTATTACTGTAGAGCCATGCGGTTCCAGGCGGAAAATCCAGGGGATATTTCGCCGAAATATCTACAAGTTGATATGGAGCCCAGACATGCGGTACAGCCGGTAGATAATAGTTGTCACGAAAGTCCGGATCATAATTGTATTCGATGATGCCAGTCGTATGGTTGAGCAACTGCCGGAGGGTAAGAGCCTCCCAGTTGGCCGGAACTTGCCAGTTATCAGGCACATCGGGCAATGCCCGGATTGCCGGCATCCATTGGCCCAGCGTCTGATTCAGATTCAGAATGGACCCGTTGCGAGCCTCGGTTAACTGCAAGACCACGGTAGCCTCAAAGGTTTTGGAAACGCTGCCAATTTTGCCAATCAGATTCGTGGTCATGTCTATGTAGGTGGACAGACTGGCGGTTCCACTGCTCCCAAACCAGGTAGCCCCGTCGGCCAGACGCACCCCCATGACGGCGCCGGGAATGCGGTATTCGGCTATGACTGTATTCATGACTTTCTGCAATTGCGCTGAAATTGCAGGGTCCAAAGGTTGATCGCTGTTGTTGCCGGAGCTGGAACTGGAGCTGGAACAACCAGCAAGAATCAATAGTCCAAAACAAAGGAAAAGTCCAACTCTGTTCGCCCATCTGTCTAATCGTTTCATAGCTACCTCCTAATTGGAATTATGAATTATGAATGAAAAGCAAAAGCATAAAGTGATGATTTGATTTTTTTTATTCATCATTCTCTTTTTTTGTTTTGTGTTAGGGGGCTGTGAGCATCCTTCACGGTATGTAAAACATTCAACTGATCTGAAATGAGCCGGGACATTGCATTTATTTGATCCAGGAATATCGGTCCCATGATTTCCGCTCTGGAATTGGCGCTAACATTGGTACTGGACAGATAAGAGCTGCTCTTCCCAACTTCCCGACTTTCTAACTTCCCATTTGTTTTCTGTTGGGGCCGGGCCGGTTCTGGTGCAGTTTCAGCGAAGGCTGGAATATCCAGAACAGAACGACTGTACGGTTGATCAAATCCTTCCCAGTCCACAATCTCTCCCTGCAAGTAGAGTTCTGCCAGACTTCGATGCATTTGTCGCCAGTCTCCCCTGCCACTAAGCAGACTGGGCAACCACAACCCGCTATGCTCCGGGTGATTATTGAGCGCAATCAGTGACAGCATGGGATTGGGTCCTATTTCCAAAAAAGTGTGAAATCCCATGTCGCAAAGGGTTTTCAGGCTGCGGGCAAATTGAACAGGGCGACATAGTCGCCGAATCCAGTAGTCCGCCGTAGCGATATCGGGTCCCGCCACCTGCCCTGTCATCCCCGACAACACCGGTATCCGGGGCTGGGAGAACGAAATGGATTGAACGGTTTTGGAAAATTCCGCCAGCATCGGCTCCAGAAAACGGGAATGAAAAGCATGGGGATAAATCAGTGGCTCGACCCGAATGTCCGCCTCGGTTAATGCAAGCATCGCCGCATCAATGGCCTCTGGCAAACCGGAAAGCATAATGTCTTTGGGCCCATTGAAAACTGCGATAGCAAGATTTTCCATCATGGGTTCAATGTGTTTTTCGATACTGGAGGCATCTGCGAAAACTGACACCATTTTACCGGTCGGAGTCAAATCCACCATCAATCTGGCCTGAACAGCCACCAGTTTCATGGCATCTGACAGACTGAATACGCCAGCGGCGCAAGCGGCCGGAATTTCACTCAGGCTATGTCCGACCACAACTGATGGATGAATTCCCCAGGATCGCCAGAGCGCGACCAGAGCCAGTTCCAGAGCGCACAAGGCTGGTTGTCGATAAATCGTGCGATTCAGCCGATCATCTTCGCCAGAAGATATTTTGGCCGCATTGGAATCGTACATGCCAATTTTCATTATGGCCAAAAGAGATCCATGGATCAACGGCTGAAGCAGAGCATCGCAATCGTCCAGCGTCTGACGAAAAATCGGCTGAGTTTGATACAGTTCATGGCCCATTCCACTGTGCTCAAACCCTTGGGGCGTAAACATAAAAACAATGCCCGGCTCTGATCTTGTGACGGATACTCCATGCCGGAGACCACGAAATTTTTTTCCTTCGATAAAAGCATCAAGCCCGGCATGAAGATTGGACATGCTATCGGTTATCAGGCTGAGTCGATGGGGCTGATCGGGTTGCCGGCGATTGACACTGTAGCAATAATCAGGTAGGGGCGAATCTTGTATTCGCCCTTTCTGACATTGCCCTTTTTGACATCGCCCTTCCGGTAGGGCGAACACAAGGTTCGCCCCTACCCCTCCCTGTTCCATTTTTTTGGACACATACTGATGATGCCAACTGGCCAGATTCCTTAGATTTTCCGCTGAATCGGCGGCCAGAGTCAGGATATGCAAAGGCCGGTCCGGGTTTTTGTACCAGTGGGATCGTCGCTGAAACGGATAGAAGGGCAAGGGAATTCTCCGGCCCGGAGGGATTTGTTCCAAATCCGACAAGTCAACGGACTCGCCTTGAATGTAGCGTTGAGCCAGTTTTCTAAGCGTTGACCAGACAGGGTCGCCTGGCAGGGGTTCACCTGTATTTGCTATCACGTCGGATTTGGAACAGATGTTGGGATGGGTCCGCTCCTGTATGAAATCGGACAGCCTGGCGTGAACCTGATCCAGGCTGTTTGCTATCACAGCCAAACGACAGTGGTACAGGGTGCGGGTCGTATTGGCGCTAAAACATAAATCTGATAGATCAATATGGGGCTGGTCCGCAATCATGGTCATGTATCTCTGAGATAGTGCACGCAAAGCCTCATGTGTTCGGGCCGATAGCGTAAGCAGATGCCAGGATATGAATTGTGAATTAGGAATGACGAATGATGAATGGGATGTGTCTATGGCTGGCTCTTTATTATTCATCATTTTGCATTCAGCATTCATCATTTTCAGTCCAGCCGCCTGTAATACGACATGGACATTGGTTCCCGCAAAACCGAATGCGCTAACACCTGCAATTTGCGGTTGATCTGAAGCCAATGTATCTTTTTGGCCTGCCTCCTGCCCACTGCTCTCTGCCACCTTCTTTTGAGGCCATGCACAAAGATCAGTATTCACCGTCAACTGGATGTCCCGCCAGTTGATGCGGGGATTGGGATTAGAAAAGTTGAGACTTGGCGGAATCTGGCTATGGGCCAATGATAGAACGGTCTTGATGAATCCGGCAATTCCTGCGGCAGCCTCCAGGTGGCCGATGTGGGTTTTGACGCTGCCAATGCGAAGCGGATGATCCCCAAAAACAGCAGACAGAGCCTGAACTTCAATGGGGTCGCCCAGAGCTGTGCCGGTTCCGTGTGTTTCTACATACTGGATGTTGTCTGGATTGACACCTGCCTGGGTCAGAGCTGCGCGAATGACTGCTTGCTGAGCAGGGCCGTTGGGTACGGTCAAACCACTGCTTCGGCCATCGTGATTCACCGCTGATCCGCGCACCATCGCCCATATTTTGTCATGATCTTTTTTTGTATCGCTAAGCCGTCTCAGAGCTACAATGCCACAGCCTTCTCCCCGCCCATAACCGTCCGCCAACGCGTCAAAGGTTTTGCAGCGTCCATCGGGTGAGAGCATGCGTGCTTTGGATAAAGCGAGGCTGGAAATTGGATGCAGAATGAGATTGACACCGCCGGCCAGAGCCAGGTCACATTCCCCGGCACGCAAACTTTGACATGCCTGGTGTACAGCCAGAAGCGAAGATGAGCAGGCCGTATCCAGCGCCATACACGGGCCTCGTAAATTCAGGAAATGGCTAAGTCGTCCGGCTACGGTAGCATGACTGCTGCCTGCGCAGTCATAAGCATTGATACCACCAAGTCCCGCATCCACCAGACGCCCCTGAAAATAATCCGTGGTGGCGATGCCGATAAAAACTCCCGTGGAAGAACCGGACAGATTTTTTGGTATGATCCCAGCATTTTCCAGGCTCTCCCAAGCGACTTCCAGAATCAAACGATGCTGGGGATCCATGCGTTCGGCTTCCTGGGGAGTTATGCCGAAAAACTGGGAATCAAATCCATCCACACTTTCCAAAAAAGCACCGTTCCGGGTGTTGATCCGATCCGGGACATCAGGGTCCGGGTCGTACCATACATCGGGGTCCCAGCGAAAAGGAGGGGTCTGGATAATGGCGTCTTTTTTTTGAGTCAGCAATTTCCAGAACAGCTCCGGCGTATGAGCGCCGCCAGGGAATCGGCATCCCATGCCAATAACGGCAATCGGGCAGTCAAGCTTGTCCCGTTCGCTGCGAACAGAGTCTGATTTCTCCAACCGGCGCTGAAGAGTATCTACGACCGTTAATGCACGTTGCAGACGGTCCCGATAAGCTGGTGACATCTCACTTCCGCCCGCCTCTCCGGTGGTCATCCGTAATGGCTCTTTGTTCATAAAAGATTCTCCAAATCCGATAGCCTGGCATCAAGGAGTTTTTCAAGTTCTGTATCGGATAAATTCGCCGTATCAGGTAGTTGTGAGCTACCTTCACAATGAGACTGTGAGCTATCTTCACCGTGATGGTGGCTTCCTCCAGCCACCTGTTTCTGTACAGCGTGTTCAGGAGTATTCTGAGTCGCTTGCGGGTCGGGGTTCCGGTCTTTGAAAACCTGTTGTATCAGATGTTCCGCAAGACGCTCGGTGGTGGGGTAATCAAAAGTCAAGGTCAGCGGAACCGGGCAGCCCAGAGCGGATTGCAGAAAATTGCGTAGCTCTACTGAAGTCAGAGAATCCATCCCAAGTTCAAAAAAACCTTGATCCATGCCGATTTCATCCACGGAAGCACCCAGAATCCTGGCGACCTGCCGGCGTATAGCCTCAGATAGAGCCATCAGCCGTTCGGTGTCGGGAAGGGACTGGAGGTCATTGCGTAGCCGGGAAGATGCAGGCAAAAAAGGCTGAGGGTTTCGGCGCAGCAACTCTGTTAAAAAAGGCGGCGTAGTTGCGGCGACCTGCTCAATATAACGGTCCCAATTCACATCCACAACGCCGACCTGTGGCCAAGGCTGCTCTCTGAGCATATCCGTGAAATGGTTCAAAGCACTTTCCGGCACCAGAGCGCGCAGACCTTGATCCTGCCAGCGGACATGGTCACGGGTTTCCAAACCTGCCGCCATTCCTACCTGACCCCACGGACCCCAATTGATGCTAAGCCCTGGCAGGCCATGCCGCCTGCGATGGTGCATCAATGCATCCATAAATGCATTGGCGGCCGCATAGTTGGCTTGGCCTGGCGATCCCAATAGCGATGCTATGGATGAAAAACAGATAAAGAAATCCAGGGGCAATTCCTGGCTCAGAGTATGCAACTGCCAGGTTCCCAATACCTTGGGTTCCATGACGCACAAGAAACGCTCATGAGACTGCTGTGTGATGACGCCATCATCCAGCACGCCAGCAGCATGCACAATTCCCTGCAAGGGCGGCCAATTAGGTTTTGGGGTCAGAACCTTGGCGGCATCAACCGGGTTTGCTATGTTGGCGCTAAGCACCATGATTTTTACGTCATCTTTTTGACCATGTTTTAGCCTGGCTGTCAACCAACGACTGGCTTCATCTCCGGGTGCGTTGCGGCCCACAAGAATCAGGTGGCGAGCACCTGACTGTATCAGGCATTGAGCTGTTATGCGGCCAAGAGATCCCAGACCGCCAGTTATCAGGTAAGTCGCATCAGGTCGTATGATGGGAATATCTGAAGCGGGAAAGGTTTTTTTGCCGATCTTTGAAGAAACAGGTTTTTCGGTTTTTCGGCGCTTCAGCTCTTCCTCCCTCAGGTTTTGTGGATCGACCATTGTAGATTCTAACGATTCCGGTTGGACCATCGTCGGTTCCGACGATTCCGGCTGGACCAGTACCACTTTGCCGACATGTTTGCCCTGGGCCATCAAACGGAATGCATCCACAGCCTCGGTTATATGAAAGACCTGATGGGAAATGGGTTGAAATTGACCTTCCTGCAACAAATCATGCAGGTTCTGCATCATAAGGCTGATCCATTCGGGTTTTTGGCAGGAGAGTTCACCCAGCTCAAAGCTGTGATATGAAACGTCCGGACGGATTTGATGCATTTTTTCCGTATTCCAGATACCGATTTTTCCGATTTCGATAAAACGTCCAGTTGAGGCCAGAACTTCCAGGTTTTTGGCGATGAACTCATCCCCCAGACTGTTCAGTATGACCGTGACACCTTTCCCACCGGTAACTTTCAGAATTTCATCCCCAAAATCCAGGTTCCTGGAATTGAAGATATGCGTGATCCCCTGGGATTTCAGCAGGTTCCACTTGGATGGGCTGGCCGTTGCAAAAATCTCCGCTCCAATGCGCCGTGCCAGTTGTATGGCTGCCTGCCCCACGCCGCCGGCTGCCGCATGGATCAAGACCCGATCCTGAGGGCCTATCTTAGCCAGATTTATAAGCCCATGCCAGGCGGTTAAAAACACGATGGGCAGTGTGGCCGCTGCAGCATCGGAGATGTGAACCGGTTTGGGACAGATAAAGGCGGCAGGTGCTATCACCCGACTGCCCAAAGCACCACAAGTAACGCCTGCTATCACGACTTCGCCAATGGTAAAACCAGTAACCTTTGAACCAAGGGCGGAGATGGTTCCAACCGCTTCCAATCCAAAATCCATTTCCTGAGCAGATACGGGTTTGCCCTCAGGGTTCATAGCTTGCAGCATTCCCAAGGCATGGAGGACATCCTTGAAATTCAGCCCAGCGGCTTTTACTGTAATCTCCACTTCTTCGGGGCCGGGAATACGCCGTTCTACACGGGCCATAAACAGATTTTCAAGTTGACCCAGAGCCGTGATTTTAAGCCGACTATCATAATTACTATCTTCTAATTCCGCCCTTTTTAAATATCCTGGCCCCTCTTTTTTAATATCCCGTCCAAACTGTGGATTATTTTTAATTCCTGATTCGTAATTCCTAATTCCTAATTCTGAGAATGGGACTTGGCGCATTAGTCGGAACACAAATCGCTGACGATTTCGCCATGCAACCTGATCTTCATGATCTGGATCCGT
>JBAXVB010000193.1:0-7129 GCA_037129415.1 Deltaproteobacteria bacterium | reverse complement strand
TGAATTCCTTGATCGCCACACAGGTGGCAAGCTTGATATCCCAGCACAGATAAGTAATCCCAAATCCACCGGGACTCCCCAGCACCCGGCCCACAACATACTGATTGTTTAAAATCGTCCGCGCTGGCAACGCTGCGGGGCTGCGGGATTCTCCTTCATCGTAGCCGCAAGAATGGCACTGTTGCTTTCCATCGTTTTTTTCAGAAAAACAGTTCGGGCAATAACTATCCCAGGTTCCCATCAGTTCTTTCCTTTTCTTTCCCGGTTATATTCCTTTCCAGCATGACAGAAATCCCCCCTGACTCCCCTTTCCTTAAGGGGAGAACTACTATCTTCCCTTTTTTCAAAGATGGGAAACACCTACTATGAGCAGTTATTGATGCGGCTTATCCACAGGCGCTTCGGGTGTTGCGGAAGGGGGTTTGTAATCGGTTGCCGGTGTATCCGTGGCGGTAGATGGTGCTGGTGAATCGATAGCAACCGGAGCCAGTTTTTCCGACCAAGGCATCAGTAAACGAACGTCCACATCCCGATACATCACATAAGCCATAAGACCAATCACTACCATGAACACAGTCAGCAGGCTAAGCAGCAGCGGTTTATGTCTTCGTTTCCTTGGGGCAGGAAGTTCTGTTGTCCTGTCCTGGTCATCCGGATCACAGGCCAGAATAACGGCTGTCATGTTGTCCTGACCCGGCTGGTGTTTTGAAAGGGCGGCTTGAATCAGTGTGTCCGCAGCCTGTTGGGGATGGCCGGAAAGCATCTGCGCCATCTCGCTTTCCAAAAGAGTTTTATAGATGCCGTCGCTGCACAGCAGAACACGATCCCCCTCCGCCAGAGTCAGAGGCACATCGCTTTGATCCACCTCGTCCAACGGCTCCCATCCCAGGCCGCTGGTCAATGCATCCCGGCTCGGATGGGACTGGGCTTCTTCGTGGCTGATCTCTCCTTGAGCGGCCTGGGCATCCAGCACCCGGCCATACACATGATCCTGCGTGAGCTGCGTCAGAGTGCGACTCCGGTACAAATATATCCGACTGTCCCCTGCTGCAACCCAGTGCAATCGACCATGATGCACCACGGCCGCGACCAGCGTGGTTCCCACCAGGTTTTCTTTTCCGGACGCACTGGCCAGTGCCACCACCGCCGCGTTGGCTGCAAAAAGAGACCGCTGCAATGCCATTGGAATGCTTTCATCCACAGACTTCTCCTGATATTCATGGAGCATGGTCATTTTTCCCGCATAGCCAGCCTCCTTTCCCATGGCCATGCCCCCCATGCCATCGACCACTACGGCCAGAACGCCCCCATGTCGCACAAAAATCGGGTTTCCGATATCAGAAAACCCGAAATCATCCTGCTGTTCTTTGCGCGATCCCAGATGCCGACTGTTGCCAGGAACAATTCGCATGGCTTTGTGAACTCCTTATTCCCAATGAAATTTTTCCCCGCACAGGAGGATAAACAGCAGTTTCGTCTTTCCCAGCCGGATGACATCGTAGGGGTTTAACAGGGTCGGCATATCCACGTCGTCACCGTTGAGATAGACCAGGCCACGGCTTTCTCCAGGAATCAGCTTGAATAAATAGTTCTCCGGATTGCAACTGACAAAGGCATGTTTTTCTTTGGAAACCGTGTTATCTCCGCGAATACAGATATCCATATTTTCCGCTCGGCCAATGGCATTTTTTTCGCTTTTGATCCGATAATCCCGACCCCGGTCCGGCCCTTCGATGCACACCAGCCAGCCCACTACCGGATCAAATCCCAATCGCTCATCCAGAATCCGGATGGTGGCCGGGTCATCTGGCGCATTGGGCTGTGCAGAACGGTTGGCTGGAGGGGCGTTTTGATAAGGTCGGGTCGGAATGCCGGCGCTCTTCCTGTCAGGTCCGGGGGCAGGCATTGAGATTGAACCGTCTGTCGGCTGTATGTGTTTGGTTGTTTTCACATCCAGATCGGGTATCCCACAATGCGGGCAAGTGATGTTTTTAGCTGCTATGTCCGGCAATATGTGACCTTTCCGACCGAAATTATTTGACCCAAACAGTCCGACTTTAATTGACATCAAAATCTGCTCAGAATCCTTATAAAAATTACCTCGCTATCCCGCTCATATGAGGCAATATGCGATCATCTGGAACAAAGGATGTCAAGGTTTGCATCAAGATTGGTGTCAATTATTGTCGGACTACTTCATCGGATTTATCATTTAATCCTGGACGAATTGGGTCATTTATTGTCGGTGTTAGCATTTAGCCGGGTCATATCCATGACCGTTTTCACAAAGTTTCCACGTCATAAAACCTCCTGTTGATTAAATACGAATATATGGGGGTTATGATAATTCTGGCCACGGAGCCCCATCCGCAGACATCCAACTTTTTACGAAACTATCAATAAATTGTGAAATGAAAAAGCTTCATTGTATTATGGCCTTACCGATAGCTGATTGACCGTACATCGTTTTCCTCTACCATATAAGTTCATATCAGTCTGTATTTCAAGGCACGACAGTAGAGATATTTCGTTTAAGATGAAGAATATGGAAATAAAATTAGTAGATAGAGCGAATTACTTAGTTCTACCGTGGGCAAAAGCTCAGCTTAGCCATTTGATTTCATCGCTTGATTGCCCGGATGCTTGCGGCGCGTTTGTCGAGCCCCTTCGCAGCCTTCTCCAGTCCGGTTTCCCTATAGATGATAGCCATATTCTCATAGATTGTAAGCACATTGGGATGATTCGGACCAAGTACCTTCTCAATGATCGCATACGAACGATTATAGAGCAGCCTTGCCTGTACATATTGGCCTTGTTTCATGTATAAAAACGCGAGGTTGTTAAGGCTCTTGGCCATTTTTAGATCATCCGGGCCGCGTACCTTTTTAATGATCGCCAGCGAGCGTTTGTAGAGCGGCTCGGCATGTGCGTACTGGCCTTGTTTTATGTACAGCTCAGCGAGGTTGTTGAGGCATGTGGCCACATCGGGATGATTGTATCCCATCGCTTGCTCGGCTACATGTAGTGCCTTTACGGCGGTGATGCGTTCGGCCTCGACCTTTTCAGCGGTGACTTTTTCAGCAGCGATGCGTTCGGCTTCTGCCTTTTCATCATCGGCATTTTTTTCTGCAGCGTTGAGTTCTGCGGTGATAAGTCGTTCGACGCGCTGCTTGATGTAGAGTATCTTAATTTGCCGTTCATCACCGCTGCACTCTGCGAACAAGCGAGTCCATAACCCTTTGTCCACGCCGCCTGTTTCCAACTCCTTGGCGACTGCGGTATAGATACGTTCTTCTCTTCGCCATAAGGGAATAGCCGATTTCTTTTCCTCCTCCCGCTTTTCTCTCTCGTCTGATTTCTCCTCCGTTTTCCTGATATTATCCTCCGGATCAGACAGCGGTGATTCGGTGAGAATATTTTTCAATTCTTCAATGCTCTGCGGACGATCGGATGCCTTCACACGCAATGCCAGCATGATTCCCTTGTTAACGCCCAGAGGCAGATCCGGTAGCAATTGCACGGGTTCTGCGAGCGTATCAGACAGAACCCGGTCCGGCGCAGATTCCGGCAGATTTCCAGTGAGCATATAGTACAGTGTGGCACCGCTGGCATATATATCTGTCCACGGACCCTGTTTACCCTTTGTGCTGTACTGTTCAAACGGCGAAAAGCCCGGAGTCACCACCACCGACAAACTCCGGCTGTGTTCTCCCATCGCATACCGTGCGGCTCCAAAATCCAGTAATAACACCTGGCCCTTGCCGGTCAGATAAATGTTCGCAGGCTTCACATCCCGATGCAGATACCCACTGTCATGCACATGCCGCAGCCCATCCAGCACAAACCTCGTGATCCCCAGCGCAACCTTTTCCGGCAACCGGCCGCCTTTCTGTTTCACATACTCCGCCAGGGACACTCCTTTGTAATAGTCCATGACCAGGTACGCCGTGTGATTCTGCTCAAAAAAATATCTGACCTTCACGATGTTTGGGTGGTCAAATCCGGCTACGGTTCGCGCCTCGGCCAGAAATGCTTTTAACCCATATTCAAAAAAATCCCGGTCTTTCCCACTGTGCGCCACTATGCTGCACTGATCCCTATCCCGCACCGCATTATCCCGAGGCATGAATTCCTTGATCGCCACACAGGTGGCAAGCTTGATATCCCAGCACAGATAAGTGATCCCAAATCCACCGGGACTCCCCAGCACCCGGCCCACCACATACTGATTGTTTAAAATCGTCCGCAGCGGCAGCGCCGCCGGGCTGCGGGATTCCCCTTCATCGTAACCGCAATACGGACACTGCCGCTTTCCATCGGTTTTTTCCGAAAAGCAGTTCGGGCAGTGGAAATCCCAGTTTCCCATCAGCATATTCCTTCTGTATCCTGTTTATATTAAGCATGTTGTTGGGTTTAGCACTTGCCCAACCCAACCTACGGCACATTCCCGAATCACCAACTGAACTGCACGGTGCCATCATCCTTGATCGTAACCACACCAATCGGCGTTTTGGTTTTTACCTCGGTCAATACGATTTCCGGCAAAGGTTTGCTGCCATCCCGAAAAAATATACGACCCTTGACTGTCGGGTTGGCGGTATTGCCACGACGGGCAAACAGGTTGGCATAAATCTCATACCGTCCTGAAGGGGCATCCTTGATTTCCCAGACTTCGTTGCCAGGCCCAACCTGACTGTCTTCGCTCAATTCGCCTGTCCGGCCGGGGAACGTCTTCTTTTGATAAAAAAACTCGGCTCCGGAGGGATCGACAACATGCAGGTCCACATCCTGATTTGGCGTGCTCCATCGAATATAGACCACCAGAAAGGTTTTGGTCAGCATTTGCTCCGCCCGCGCCGCCCGTTGCTCGGCATCCCGTGCCGCCTGCCGGGCTGAGGTTAATTGCCGTTCGGTCTCCTGGGTCCGTTGATCCGCATTCAGCATACGCGCCACTTCCTGTTCTGCAGTCTGAGCACGATCCAATGCAGCCTGTGCTTGATTTTCGGCTGCGCTGGCCCGGGCCAATGCAGCCTGTGCCTGCTGCTGGGACACATCTAATTGCTGCTGAATCTGCTGAATTTCCTGCTGATAGTTGATATTGTCTTTCTTGTAATAAGGCAGCAGGATAATCATCAGCAGGATAAACGTACCCAGGGAGCCGCAGATGACATCCAGCATGGAGAGATTGAAGATGTTGATTTCCCGGTTGCGTGGTCTCATGAGGATTTTTCGCTATACAGACGGTTGATGAGATGTTTCAGGGTGTACTGGCCGGCCTGATTGACGCTGGTTTCCTCCTGTTTCTGAACTACATGCAGCAGAAAAACCAGAATGCCACTAAGACACAGCGCCACCAGGGTGGTGTCAAAGGCCACACCCAGGGAGGCGGTGATGGCTTTCAGATCCGGCTTATCCGGATCAACCCGGTAGATGGCATCCGAAATTCCGACCACCGTACCGATAAACCCCGTTGTGGGGATGGCCCATGTAAGATAGCGCAGCATGGAATAGCGTAAATCCACCCGATGGGAAATCAGCTCCAGGCTGGAATTCAGAACACTGACAGTCTGATCCACGGATCGGCTGGCCTGGAACTGCAGGATGCAGAAATCGATCAAATAGGGCAGAAAACCGTTATCATGATCATAATCCGACCGGACCCTGCGCCGGATGGGTCCCAGATCACGGGGCAGCAGCACCACATCGTCTTCTTCCGGCAGATAGCGCCGAGTAAGAAACGCCAGTTCACGGGTGGCCGTCCGCCAACGTATAAAAATCTCTCCCACACCCAGGAAAAATAATAGATGTTCGAAGTTTTGGATGGTGAACGGATAGATAAAAATCGTCGTGCGGGTATCCATCAAAATGGAGCCGGCCCGGCTTTTGCCCAGCAACAGCGTAAAAATCAGGATAAACAAGCAGCCTGCAATAGCCGACAGCAAAAGGATTAACCATCGTTTCAAAGGGGGACGAATTGCCATATCAGGATTGCTCATTGGCCACACTCCCGGCATGGATGACCTTTTTGCTTGATCCCGCCGCAATCGCACCGCACCAGTTGTGCATCAGGCGACCAGGGTTTGGGGGGTGGAGGTTCTGGCACGGGAGGATGGATTTCATGTTGTGACCAGGATGGATGCTTCAATCGGATGGCCTCCAGCAGTTCCTTGACCGGAATACGGATGCTGCCGAACTGAACAATATCTGTGGGTGACAGAAATTCCTGGGAGATGCGGCGGGTTTGCCCATTTTCCACGATTGATGTTTTATTCTGGCTGTGACAATCAATCAAAAGCAGGTGGCCATTATGCAAAAAAATGAGTTCAGCATGATGACGGCTGACCGTATCGTCTGCCAGCACAATGTCGCACTTGCGGGATCTGCCGATAGTGAATTTATGTTCTTTCATGGATGCCTCATCAGCCAAAGTTGAATTGTTGGGCCTCAAGCCTTGCCTCGTTTCATCCTTAAAGTGACTCAATTGTCCATGTATCGGCGTATTAACGAAGCATGGGTAAGGGCGCGACGACCATCAATGCCGCAGGACATAGCTTGGAGAAATATCCAGGTTGGCTTTGTTTTATGATAATGAGCAAGACTTTGATTGATAGGGTCAAACTGCTTCCGCCCCCATGCAAATTTCTCACTGTAGTGTAAACGCTCAATCGGTTTGTGCTCAACCAAATCGACGATGCCCGAGAATCCAGCAAATTCGCTTGCATGCTCCCTTAACCCTTCATCTACTACAAAGCGTGGAAGGTCCTTTCTGTGAAGATATTTGCAGGTCGTTCGTTTTGGATAAAAAAGCACTGTGTCATGCTTCACACAATAGCCGGCCCCCCTACCGATAAGGAGACTCTGCCCGCAATTCTGAATGCAGTTCCGACAGCTAAAGAGTTCGTCCACGACTATGCCCTCCTAAAATACTTCTGTACGTTCTGAAACGCCCAACTGATCAAATCTTTGCGATCTATGCCGCTGGGCGAGAAATTCCATTTCACCAAACCCTCTTGGCGACGCTTTGCGTAGCGCTGAGCCTGAAGTGCTCTGACGCGCTCTTCCTTCTCATAAATGGGGCATCCTTCATGTTCCGGTTTACACTTTCCAAGGATTCACAGTTCTTATTGAA
>JBAXVB010000192.1:0-7147 GCA_037129415.1 Deltaproteobacteria bacterium | reverse complement strand
TAACATAATAAAATACACCTTATAACAAATTGATGAGATTTGGCAGCTAACATTTCAACACGGATATGTAGCTCTGAGATAGTGCTTGAACTAAAACCCTCAATCTATTTATCGATAAGAAAATATTGTTTGATGCCGCTATTGTCATTTAATTATGACCAGTCTGGACAAGGCTGTCTATCTCGAACAGAGAAGTTTTAAACATTTCCGAATCAGAACACTCAGCATTTTAATTTGGAGCTAATTGTTATATTGTTATAAGTTACCTTTTTAAATATTAGCCGCCAATTTTTTACTTATAAGGATGCGTCCATTCGGGCGACCAAGAAGCAGGATGTGCCAATGTGAGAATAATACTTACCCACAATAATTATGCTATGCAGGGTGGTGCTGAAGTTTTTTACCACGAAGTTGGTCGCGTGCTTTGCGCGCATGGCCACGAAGTTGCCTATTTCTCTGCTGCGGACGGGAAGATGAAAACAGTTTGGAATGATTATTTTCCGCTGGTGGCGGGCTATAATCACGGAAATCTGTTATCCAAGGCGGCCAGTTTTGGCAGTATGGTGTACAACCGCAATGCCAATAAGGCAATGGCACGGCTAATTCAAGACTTTAAGCCAGATATTATTCACGCTTTTGCTATTTATGTCCAGCTTACTCCAGCTATTCTTGATGCGGCGCGTGAAGTAGGTGTGCCAGTGGTAATGAGCTGTAACGACTATAAACATATCTGTCCGAATTACAAACTCTATCACCACGGGAAGATTTGCGAAGAGTGCAAAGGCGGTAGGTTTTACCGTTCAATAGTCAATCGTTGTTGTCATGATTCGATTGTCTATAGCATCGCTAGCACCGTTGAAGCTTATGCGCATAACTGGATAAACATCTATCGCAAAAACGTGCATACTTTTTTATTCGCCAGTGAGTTTATGGCGCGCAAAACCGAAAATTTTTGGGGTAAAGGTTCTTTCCGATGGGGATTGCTACGTAACCCATTTGATAAGGTTCGTCACCGGATAGAGGGAACTGTCGGGGATTATGCGCTCTATTTTGGACGCCTTATTGACGAAAAGGGTGTTGATGTTTTGCTCGAGGCGGCAGTGCTTGTTCGTAACCTTGCGATTGTAGTTGTGGGTGATGGTCCGGATCGAGAAAAACTGGAGTTCCAGGCTGACCAATTAGGGCTTTATAATGTTCGATTTGTCGGATCAAAGTGGGGTAATGAACTCAATAATTGGTTGTGTGATTGCCGCTTTGTTGTGGTCCCATCGCTTTGGCATGAGAACTTTCCTTATGTTATTTTTCAGGCATTCGCTGCCGGCAAACCGGTTATCGGCTCTAATAGGGGAGGTATTCCTGAATTAATCGAGCATGGAGTGCGCGGATTTATTTATGATTCCACAGATCCAAATGAACTCGCCTCAGCCATGCGTATACTTAGGGATTCGAGTGACGAAGAAATCGAGGAGATGGGGGAGAAAGCGAGGGGATTTGTTGAGAGTGAATTCAACGACGACCGTTTTTATGCTCGTTTGATGGATATCTATGGAGGTGTATTGTTATGAGGGTGCTGGCGTAGGATTCAAAACCGGAACTGTCGTGCCTATCTTTCGTATAGGCGAAGGACGTTGATGAAAATTAACGATGTTGTCCATATTGCGTTATAGGGTTAAGGCAGATATGTCTGCGAATATTGTTTGCAATATTCAAAACAAGTTTTCATTTTTAGGTAGCCGTTGGTTTATAATCGCTTTGAGTGGACAATGTTTTCGAACCTTCTGCTCTGCGAGGTACCTGATACTTATTTATTAAGATTTATGTCTTAGATGACTCTATATGGGAATTCATGCCATTATATCCATAAACATATCACAGGAGGTAGCACATGTACAATGCGCAGCAGCGTTATCAAGATAATGAGTATGCTGAGAATTACGATAAAAGAAGATTCTTCAGCCTATTCGGGCGACTCATTCATATTATAGATATGCGCGCACTCGATGCAGCTACTACCAACTTGCCTAAAGGATCACTCATACTTGATGTCCCTTGCGGAACTGGCAGATTGACAACACATCTTGCGAATAATGGTTTTCGGGTAGCAGGCGTAGATATCTCTAAAGAGATGATACAGATTGCCAAACGCAAAGATTACTCAGGAAATCTTGAGGAATTTATGAACAGCCCAGCTGAAAATCTGCCTTATCCCGATAAACATTTTGACCATGTCACATCCGGACGGTTTCTGGCACACCTGCCGCCTGAGTCGAGAGTAGCAGTATTAAAAGAGTTTGCTCGTGTCAGCAAGGGGGAAATTATCGTTGGATACCATATTTTAAATGTTTTCGCGGATATTTCACGATATGTGCGGACATGTGGACAAATAAAGCATTTTAAACTGTCCCGTGTGCACATGGTTGATGCTTTGTGTGAGATTAGTGATGCAGGTCTTCAGATAATTAAAACGGTCAAGTTGATACCCGTCATTCATGACTATCGATATTTTATTTTGCAACATATCAAGTAAAGTTAACGGGAGGTGTGCAATGCGGGAAGAGAATGCTTTGGACCGTCCTATTATTGCGGTTGTTGGTACCAGTAGAAGCGGAAAAACAGTGGTATGCGATATTTTATCCCGTTCACCGAGGATATTTTGTTTCCGAGAGTTGCACTTCTTCGATTCTAATGAACACAGTACAACGGAAACTCCCTGTAATTATGAAGCAGCAGAACAACTTTATGCAAAATTGCTTGATATTCAGGAAAATGGAATACTTGGACAGGGCAACACTCATGCGTATGGTAAGGAAGCTCATAAGCAAGTCGAAAATATGAATCTCACCGGCAAGCCCGCATATACAGTTTATAATAATTTCCTTCAGTATTTTTCTGAACAGCAAAAACCCGGTGCTCGGCCTTGTGACCAAACCGGGGGTTATGTGTACTATATAGATGATATGCGAAAGTTTTTTCCAGGTATTCAGTTTATTTGTCTTCTAAGAGATCCTCGGTTTGTGCTGGCATCAAAAAAGCATAAATGGAGTTGGCAACAGGTACGGCAATCAGGTATCCCCTATAGGGAATGGATACGCCAACGATTGCAATATCATCCTTGGATATTAAGTAAATTATGGAGAACTATTGCTCACAAATCCATTGAATTTAAAGGTTGTACGGATGTTTATGTTTTAACATATGAATCTCTGAAGCAGCAAACTCAAGAGCGAATTATAGAATTGTGTAACTATCTTGAAATCGAGCATAATCTTGATATGGATACAGTATACAATCATAAGATCGGCGGCGTTGATGCTATTCCTATGCAAACACCCAATACGCGTATTGAAACCAATCAGCGTTGTACAGCGATGGGAATATCTCCAACGGAGCTATTTATTTGCCAGCTCTTTTGTGCCTCGGAAATGCACTCACTGGGTTATGATCTTTGGAAAGTATGGCCCAATCCCCTCTCGCTGTTGTGGTACTTGTTAATTTTCCCGGTAAAACTTGTGTTGGCCGCAATGGCAAATCACAGAAGAATTAGTCGATTAAGTGATGCAATAAAACGTCGACTGGCGGTGTAAGCCTGTCACACTTGCTCAGCGTTCATCGTGTCAAAAGTTTATGCGAGCGTTTGCAGCATTACTTAGAAAGAGGATGTATGATCGCTCAACTTGATGACCGGCGCTACCTTCGTGTGCGCCCCTGGAAGTTCTGGAGTCGTTTGTTAAGCTACGGCCTATTCGAAGGGCGACCTTTAACTACGAAAGGACGTTGGATTAACCCGCTGGTATTTATGTTCTTTAGCATTGTGATTCGATTCCCTGCGTTGCGCAAGGTGTGCAAACCGGTGTTTATACTAGGTATGGGACGTAGCGGTACGACGGCGCTCGGACTCGTACTTTCGATGCATCGAAAAGTTGGTTTTCTCAACGAGCCCAAGGCTCTGTGGCATTCCGTTCTTCCCTGCGAAGATTTGATTGGAAGTTATACACAGGAGGCTGCTTGCTATCGTTTAGGTGCTTTGGATGCCACGGACTTGTGCCGAAAATGGATGCATCGTATCTATGGTGCGTATCTTGTGGCAACATTCAGCAGTCGTGTGGTGGATAAGTACCCAGAACTGATCTTTCGAGTCCCCTTTGTTCAGTCTTTATTCCCGGACGCTAAGTTTCTTTTCCTTGTACGGAATGGTTGGGAAACCTGCCGCTCAATAGAAGGATGGTCGAACCGTCTGGGTCAACAATTGCGTGGTGAAGTTCACGACTGGTGGGGTTTGGATCGACGCAAGTGGAAACTGCTTGTTGAACAAATCGTTCCGGAACATTCAGACCTTGCGCCGCATGTGGATGCCATGCGGGGATGGACGGATCAGGTCGATATGGCAGCGGTCGAATGGATCGTAAGCATGCGGGAGGGATTGGCGCTGCTTCAACGATATCCGTACGATGTGTTGCGGGTAACCTATGAAGAGCTTTGTCACGACCCAGGCAATGTCATGGAACAAATTCGTGAATTCGTCGGGTTGGGCAAAGACGAGGTTTTCCTGCAATATGGGCAGTCGGTATTGCGTCCGGTCAAACTGAATCCACCATTCATACTCGCTTCTGTCATTGAGCGACCATTTTATGAAACAATGCAGGCGCTAGGTTACGATAAAAAAACATGAAACGATATTTCTGGATATTCAAATGGATAGTCGTGTCCCATATGCTGGTAATGTCACACGCTTATGCAGGAACTTTATCAACGGCATCTGACATGAAGAGTCCGGTTCGGGTATTCCACTTCGTGTTGCGCGGGGTGGAGATCGAACGTGCAAGCTGGATGGTTAAAGAAGCCCGCAAAGAGGGGTTCAATGCCGTGCAAGTGTTGTTGACCGATGGTGTTCGACTCGACCATGCTCCTTGGCAACCTCTCCCGGATGCCTGGTCGAAGGAAGATTTTCTGTCTTGGGTCAATGATGTGCGGAATCAGGGACTGGAGGTGATCCCAGAAATTAAACTTCTTACCCACCAGGAAAAATTCTATCAGGACCGCCAGCCTGGATTGATGTTCAATCAATCCACCTACGATCCCCGCAAAGAGGAGACCTATCAGCGTGTTTTTTCACTTTTAGGAGAAATCATTGAGGCGATTCATCCCAAGGCAATTCACATCGGCCACGACGAGGTGGCCGGGATTAATGCAGGATCGAAAAAGAAATGGCTAAGGGAAGGGGAGGAAATGATTCCAGCCGTACTGTTCTTGAAAGACATTTTTCGGATTCATGATTACTTGAAACAGCGCCACATTCAAATGTGGATGTGGGGAGATATGCTGATTTCTCCAGAGGAATTTCCAAAGATGCTATCCACGCATCTGCATGGTTTCAATCCCGGGTATGGCAAACCCCTGCGCGAAAAACTTCCGCGTGACATTGTAATTTGTGACTGGCACTATTTTGATGATCAGGTGGATTTCCCGTCCTTGTCTGTGATGCAAACGGAAGGTTTCAGGGTTATTGGTGCTACATGGAAAACGGAAAAGACCATCCGAAATTTCAGCCGTTACGGTTCACAACATGGGGCTTATGGGATGATGGCAACGACTTGGTTCCATGTGCAGCGCAAGGAATGGGATACAGTGGATAGCATTATTAGGCTTTCCGGTGAAATATTTATAAAAGATTTTCCTAATGCCAAATAAGAAAATTGCTATTCTCGGTGCGGCCGGTGTCCCTGCGAATTATGGTGGTTTTGAAACACTGGCGGAAAATCTGGTTCGATACCATGATGTGGCATCGCCGGAGGATCAACTGACGGTTTATTGCAGCAGCAAGAATTATCCGATCAAAAAACAGGCATTTCTATCAGCGAGACTGAAATACGTCCCGCTGAATGCGAATGGTGCGCAGAGCATTCTCTACGACATCTTTTCGCTGCTTTCCGCTGTCTGGAGTCGAAACGATGAGATTCTGCTGTTGGGGGTGTCTGGCGCAATTGCATTGCCAATTGTTCGTGTGGTGTCGCATGCACGAATCATCACCAATATTGACGGGATCGAGTGGCGCAGGCTGAAATGGCGCGGCATAGCGAAGCATTTTTTACGATTTTCTGAAAAAATAGCGGTGCGTTTTTCTCATGAGGTGATCACCGATAATGAGGTGATCACCGATTATGTTCGTCACGCCTATGGCGTTGATTGTCACATGATTGCCTATGGAGGAGATCATGCAGTGGCGGCGGATGCTGTGGCCATCAGTGACCATGTCCTGCCGGCGAAGTATGCTTTTTCAGTATGCCGCATTGAACCGGAGAACAATGTGTATATGATCGTGGAAGCCTTTTCACGCTTGAGGTCTCATGCGCTGATTATGGTGGGCAACTGGGACTATAGCGATTACGGCAGGGCTATTCGCGAGCAGTTTGGTTCATTTGCCAATCTGTATTTGCTCGACCCGATCTACGATTTGGGTCAGTTGAAAACACTGCGGTCCCAGGCGATGTTTTATGTCCATGGACATTGTGCGGGTGGAACGAATCCCTCTCTGGTGGAGGCCATGCATTTCGCATTGCCGGTATTGGCGTTTGATTGCGGGTTCAATCGCAGCACGGCTGAAGATAAAGCGCTCTTCTTTGGCAGCAGTGAAGAGCTGGTGCGTTTGGTCGAAACGACAACAGCATCGGATATAGAAAAAGTGGGGCGGGATATGCTTGAGATCGCCAGGCGTCGTTACACCTGGTCTGCGATAGCTGAGCAATATTTTGCGCTGTTGAATGGCTTTGATGGAATGCAATGATGGGTTGCAGGAAGAGACCACTGCTTTGGGCATTCACTGCCTGACACTTCGGGACAACACCGAGCGGCCCGTGACGATCGAAGAAGGTACAAACGTGCTGGCTGGAACAACAACCGAGAGCATTCTGACGGCATATAAATCGTTTTTAACTGGCGGAGGCAAAGCCGGGCGCGTACCGGAGCTGTGGGATGGACGGGCGGCGGAGCGAATAGTGGGTGTTTTAAGGCGACAGTGAAAAGAGTTGGCAAATACACGATGCTTGTCCTGCTGGTGCTGAGCATGATCCCGGCGGCCCAGTCCATGGTGTTTTCCCGCAATGCAGCCAACGGGGCCATTGGGCCGCAAGCCGATCTGATCGCCATATTT
>JBAXVB010000191.1:0-7170 GCA_037129415.1 Deltaproteobacteria bacterium | reverse complement strand
CTTATGGAATCACAGGGACTATTTAGTAAAACTTTTGCAGTTTTGGAAAAGAGCATGAATCTGCGATCCCAAAAACATAGCCTGCTGGTTTCCAATATCGCCAATATGGATACGCCCAATTACAAGGCATTTGACATTCTCGTGGAAGAAGAAATGGAAAAAACATTCGGAGAAACAAATAAAATGACGTTGATGCAGACGCATCCCGAACATTTTTCCCTTAGCGGCACTTCGAATATAAATGCTCCTGAGGTCAAACCGGCTGAAAGATCCTGGTATAATTTCCGCGAGGACGGTAATACGATGGACGTTGACAGAACCATGTCCGTTCTAGCGGAAAACGGTCTGCTATATAATGCTTCAGCGCAAATGATTTCCAAGAAGTTTCAATCGCTGACAAATGCGATTAATGGTACAGTGAGGTAATTATGAATTTTTTTGATTCAATGCGAACCAGTGCATCGGGATTGACGGCTCAGCGGCTGAGAATGAATCTGGTTTCCAACAACCTGGCCAACGCAAATACAACACGAACTGCACAGGGCGGTCCGTATCAGCGGCAAGAGCCTGTGTTTTCCGCCATACCCGTTAAGAATGCTTTCGGTGAGATTTTGAAGGGGGAGCTTGGCGCAAATCTTTCGGATGTCAATGTTACTGAGATAATTAACGATCAGCGAAAGCCTTTGTTAAAGTATGACCCCATGCACCCGGATGCAGATCAGCAAGGGTTTGTTTCCATGCCCAATGTCAATGTCATGGAGGAGATGGTGAACATGATGACGGCATCGCGAAGTTACGAGGCCAATGTTACCGCCATATCCACTTCAAAAAACATGGTGCAGAAAGCACTCGAAATAGGCAGATAATATGGAACCAATTCGCTTTGACACGATACCGTTCTTTCCTAAGGCGCCTGCAGCATCAATTAGTCCACTCATAAATGATGCTCAGAATAGCTCTTTTGGAAGCATGTTAAAGAGCCATTTGGCCGAAGTCAATCATCTTCAGAACGAAGCAGATACTTCTGTCCAGAAACTGGCATCCGGCCAAAATAAAGACGTTCACAACACCATGATCGCCATGGAAAAATCTGGTGTAGCCTTTCAGCTTACCATGCAGGTTCGAAACAAGATGCTTGAGGCTTACCAGGAAGTCATGCGGATGCAGGTATAATGTATGAGAAGGAGTTGAGAGTCCATGCAACTACAAGGGGCAATAGAGCAGTTAAAGGTTATTTATACCGGGCTGAATACGGTAAAAAAGATAACATTGTTTTCGTTGATCGGAGGGGTAGTAGCAGGTTTAATCCTGATCATGGTTCTTAGCGGCAGACCTGATTACCAGGTATTGTTTTCCGGACTCTCTGCTGAGGATTCCGGCGCCATTATAGGCCAGCTCAAAGTCAAAAAGATTCCTTATCAGATTTCATCCAATGGCGGGGCTATTTTAGTCCCCAAAGAAATCGTTTATGAAACCCGTATGGAATTCGCTTCCCAGGGACTTCCGCAGGGAGGCGGCGTTGGATTTGAAATATTTGACAATTCAAAACTCGGAATGACCGAATTCGTTCAGAACGTCAATTACCAGAGGGCCATACAGGGGGAAATTTCCCGAACCATTAACCGTTTTGAAGAGGTTGAAAGCTCCCGTGTTCATATTGTCATGCCCCCCAAATCCTTGTTTGTTGAAAATGAAGAGGCGGCCAGGGCATCTGTTGTCATCAAGTTTCGCTCCAGAAAGACGCTGAATGCGGATCAGATTCAAGGGATTGTTCATCTTATATCGTCAAGCGTTTCTGGTCTGAAACCGGAAAATATCACTATTGTGGACAGTCTTGGAAATCAGATCAGCAGTCATAAGGAAAAAAACGATATTGACAAGGCCAGAACCGATCAGTTGGCTTATCAGGAAAAAGTTGAACGGTCTCTGGAAAACAAAGTAAAAACCATGCTTGAAGATGCGCTGGGGCCTAACAAGGCCATTGTTCGGCTTTCGAGCAACGTGGATTTTAAAAAACAGGAAAAAACAGAAGAGCGATTCTATCCGGACAACAAGGTGGTTAGGAGCGAACAGATATCGAATGAATCCTCTACAAAGCCTGAAAAAACGGCGATGGGGGTTCCGGGATCTAATGCAGCCATGACGGAAAAACTTCAGCAAGGGGCTGATGCGGCGGCAGCCAACACGGGTTTTCAGAAGCAGAATTCGACCGCCAATTATGAAATCGGAAAAATGACCAGCCACACAATCGAACCCATAGGCCGGATTACCAGCCTTTCTGTGGCGGTTCTGGTGGACGGATCGTATAAAGCAGTAACAGGTGAAGATGGGAAGTCGAAAGTCGAATATGTACCCCGTTCGCCGGAAGAAATCGCCAAAATAAAAAGTATCGTCATGCGCGCTGTCAATTATACGCCTTCAAGAGGGGATGAAGTAGAAGTTGTAAATATTCCTTTTGAAAATCCTGACCTGGCGGAAATTCGATCGGGTGAAGGAAGCAATGTCTGGGTTTCCAGACTGATGCAGTATTCCACCTATATCAAATACGCTTTTTCAGGGGCTTTTATGCTGTTGACCTTTATCTTTGTCATCCGTCCGCTCATACAATGGTTGACTGCCGAGGCTTCAAATGATGCTCAGTTGCTGGGTCAGCTTCCCAAAACGGTTAGTGAAATCGAAAGTGAATATGGTCTCCCCGAGGCTTTGCCCATCAGTAATCAGCTTTCACAGCTCGCAATGGCGGACAATCAGGCTTTTGTTGAAGTGCTGCGGGAATGGATGAAACAAAGCTGAATCTGTCGGATAAACACATTTTAAAACACATTGGAATATCAGAGCATGGATACAACTCATTTACCAGGAGCATTAAAAGTTGCGGTTCTCATTCACTCGATGGGAGAAGAAATTTCCAGGGATATTATGGCCCGTATGGGGGATGCTGAAAAAAAACTTATACAGCAACACATGTCTCAGATTGATTCGATCTCGCCAGAAGTGGTGGAGAAAATCTCTCAGGAATTTGCGACGCTGGTAGAAAGAATGAGACAGCGTAATGCCTTGGGACAGATTCTGGCTGAAACCGAAGACAATGAAGAATCCCAATCCGAACCCCTTCAGGTACCGGAAATGCCCCAGGAATCCATTCCTGACGGATCTGATCCAGACGAATCTGATCCGGATACTGAACCAATTGAAGAGGAGTCCACCTTAAAAGCGCTCCAATCCATTGATCCGGACCAACTAGTTGAAATGATTAAAGATGAGCATCCGCAAACCATTGCTGTTATTGTTGTCCATCTTAAGCCGGAGTCTGGCATCGCTGTTTTATCCAAACTTCCTGATAACCTTAAGGTCGAAGTGGCCATGCGAATTGCCCGGCTCGACAAGGTGTTGTCTGGCATGATCAATGAGATTGACCGGTTGTTTGAAGAACTCATGAAAAAGAAAAAAACATCCGCCACGCATAAAACCGGAGGTGTCAGCCATCTGGCCGAGTTGTTGAATATGGCGGAAGGGTCTGCGGGAGAGCATATATTGAGTGAAATTGAAGGACTCAATCCGGATCTTGCCGCCCAGATCAAGCAGATGATGTTTGTGTTTGAAGACCTGGTTCTGGTGGATGACAAAGGAATGCAGAAGGTTCTTCGACGGGTTGAGACGCCGAAACTGGCTCTGGCGCTTAAGGGCGCTTCTGAAGAAGTCAAAAATAAGATATTCAAGAATATGTCTGAACGTGCCGGTGTGATGCTGAAAGAAGAGATAGATTCAATTGGCGCAGTTCGGATGAAGGATGTTGAAGAAGCTCAGCAAAACATAACCAAAATTATTCAGGAGTTGGAAGCCAAAAGCGAAATAGTCATCAGTGGCCGAAAAGGGGGGGATTATATTGCATAAAATCATCAAAGCCTGCGGTCTGTTTTCTTGTGTTTCTTCTGAACCTTATTTCTTTCCGGATATCGTTAAAGGGGCATCACTGACCGATGAAACCAACTCGAAAGAAAAAGGCCCCACGCCTTTTCAGCGTGTTTACATTGATGCCGATTCCGTCTCGCAGGGAGAAGCATCGGATAAATTCACAAGAGCAGGATCGGCAGTTGAGGTAGAAGATCAAGTAGATTACAAGACAAACTTTCATGAGCTGATTCTGGAATCTCAAAAAAAGGAAGCTGACGCCTATCAAAGGGGAGTTCAGGATGGCCACAGGGACGGATATTCACAAGGTAACACTGACGGATATTCGCAAGGTAACAAGGATGGTAATTTACAAGGTAACAAGGATGGTTATGCACTAGGACACGAGGCCGGAGTTGCTGACGGACTAAAAGAAGTTGAGTCGGTAATTCATTCCCTTCAGCAGGCGCTGCAAGAGATCAAAAAACTCCGCACAGAGCTTTGTCTGAACACCGAGAAAGAGGCCGTAAGACTCTCGCTTGCCATAGCCGGAAAAATACTGACCAGGGAACCTGCCACAACTCCTAAAATTATTGCCGGAGTTGTCAAAAAAACATTTGAAACCATTACAATAAATGCACCTGTCCGGATTCGGATGAATCCTTCAGAACTGGCCTATATGCGGGAGCGCAGGCATTTGATTCCCATTGAAGGTGAAGTTACCTTTATTGATGATCCGTCCATTTCATGCGGAGGATGTGTGGTGGAAAGCCTTTCGGGCGATATTGATGCCAGAATTGAATCGCAGCTCAGGATGATTGAGGAGGCTTTCCTGCCAGGTATGGAGAAAATTGACATGGATCTGGAGAGAATATCCTGATGGAATCCTTTAATTTAGACTATTTCCACGCGCTGCTGGATCAAGCCAGCCCTATAAAAGCCACTGGAAAGGTGACAAAAGTGGTGGGTCTGGTAACCGAATCTCTGGGGCCGTCATCTTATCTTGGGAGTGTATGTGATATTTATCCCCAGGGATCAGGCCGCAAGGTGAAAGCGGAAGTGCTGGGTTTCAGGGATAACAAGGTTCTGTTGATGCCGCTTGAGGATATTCGGGGAATCAGTCCGGGAAGTCTGGTGGTCGCTGGAAAACAAAAAGCATATATTCCGGTTGGAGACAATCTTCTGGGTAGGATTGTTGATGGGCTTGGAAACCCTATTGATGGGAAAGGGCCTGTTTCCTACGACTGTGAATATCCACTGTATGCCGATCCTATGAATCCGCTTTCACGAAACCGGATTAATAGGCCACTTGACATCGGCATTCGGGCCATCAACGGCCTTTTGACAATTGGATGCGGGCAGCGAGTGGGTATTTTTGCAGGCTCAGGCGTCGGAAAAAGCGTACTGCTTGGAATGATTGCCCGCAGAACCTCGGCGGATGTCAATGTTATTGCTCTAATTGGGGAACGCGGCAGGGAAGTAAATGAATTTATACAAAAAGAACTTGGCGACGAGGGGTTGAAACGATCTGTAATTGTTGTGGCGACCTCGGATCACCTGCCCCTGATCCGGCTGAGGGCTGCATTTATCGCCACTACAATTGCCGAATATTTTCGTGATAAGGGACTCCATGTGAATCTGATGATGGATTCCGTCACACGGTTTGCGATGGCGCAAAGAGAGATCGGCCTTGCCCTGGGGGAGCCGCCCACATCAAAAGGATATACCCCATCTGTTTTTACCCTGCTGCCCAAGCTCCTGGAACGGGCAGGCACATCGTCAAATGCCGGAACCATAACCGGTCTATATACGGTGCTGGTCGAGGGGGATGATATGAACGAGCCGGTGGCGGACGCAGTCCGATCCATACTGGATGGACATATTGTCCTGACCCGTGATTTGGCCATGCAGAACCACTATCCGGCCATTGATATATTAAGAAGTATCAGCAGAGTCATGACTGATATTGTTCCTCCCCGTCACAAGGAGTGCGCAGGGCTGTTTAAGTCGCTGCTGGCGACTTATCGAAAAGCAGAGGATTTAATCAACATCGGCGCCTATATTCCGGGCAGCAATCCAAAGATAGATCAGGCTATAAACATGATAGACAATATCACTAAATATCTTCAGCAGGGAATTGAGGATACCGCCAGCTTTGAAGAAAGCGTTCAGCATTTGGAGGGTTTGTTTCAACCCAAGTGAAGGGTTGTGCGAGTGATACAAAAAGTAAGGATTACGTCAATATTTACATGAAGACAACGTCTTGTTCATGAAATACGCGAAGAGTTAAACAGGGGACTGATGGAGGTTTATTATGGCAGGATTTAAATTTGCACTTGAAGCGCTTCTGAGTCACCGTCTTCATCATGAGGAAATCATTCAGAAAGAACTGTCGGTATGCGGGTGCAGGCTCAGGGATGAAAAAACGATTCTAACGCGGATTCACCATGATAAAGACAAGGCGATTAAAGATGTTCATCAAAAACAATTGCATGGAATCGCCATTTCAGAACATATTCTTTACGCCAATTTTCTTGAAGGACTTTCCCGGAATATGGTTGTTCAGCAAGAAAAGGTGAAAGACTCAGAAAAGAAATACGCTCAAAAACGGGATGTTCTGATTGAAGCTGTCAAGAAACGAAAAACCATTGAAAATCTGAAAGAAAAAGGATTGGCTACCTACTCCAGAGAACTGCTGAAACTGGATCAGGATTTTTTGGATGAAGTTGCTATCTGTCGTTTTCACAAGGAAACCCCATAATCAGGAATTCATGTAATGTTAAATGAAATCATCAGCATAACCAATTCCGGCGACATGTTTTCCGGAATCGGCAGATCTCAATCGTTAAAGGACGGGGCTTTTGTCGGCCTGGGTCAATTTACTGATGATATTGACCCTCAGCAAAAGGATTTTATGTCGGTTCTTTCCCAGTTTGGTAAAGGAGCCGTTCAGGTGATGCCTGAGGAATCTAAAAATGCCAATTCGAAACTTGCTGAAGGAAGATTGCCGAATGAGGTAAACGCAGACAATGCTTCTTCAGAAAAACCAAAAGGAAAGCAAGGCAAGGACGGCTCTGTCGCCAAACGATTACCATCTGTATATCCGGATACACTTGGCCTTGTCATGGGATTCCTGTCCATACCGAACATGCCACAATCTGACATTTCTGCGAATACTGCTTTTAATACTCTTAGCTCGGAAAGTGAAGAAAATCCTGCTTCTGGTTTGATCGCAGGTGGATCAACGCCGGAAACGATGAAGAATCAGCAATTGCCCGA
>JBAXVB010000190.1:0-7195 GCA_037129415.1 Deltaproteobacteria bacterium | reverse complement strand
AATCAGGACGACAAAATTGCTTCTGACCAAGGTGTTATCGGCTTTAAAGGAAATGGGACCGGCAATTCCCTTGAATTCCATGGTTTCTTTCAGGGCCTTTGCAATGGCGGCTTTGTCCGCAGCACCGGCTCTTTTGATGGCATCCGCCAGAAGGTTCATGCCATCATAAGACAGCGCAGAGTAAGGACCGGGTTCTTGATTGAATTTTTTCCTGTAACTGTCGCCAAATGCTTTGGCATCCGGCAGATACTCAATCGTGGGGTTTGAAAAACAGAAAACGCCTTCGGCGGCTTTGCCGGCAACTTCCATCAGCTTTAGAGAATTGGACCCGTGGCCCACTGCAATCAGTTTGCTGAATCCGCCTTGACGAAGCTGTTTAATGACCAGTGCGCCATCATCACAGTAGGCCGTCCAGAAAACCGCATCAGGTGATTTGTTTTTCAGCCGGGTTACAAGCGGGGAGTAATCCTGCCCGCCTTTGGCGGCCACCTCAACAGCAACCACTTCCTGGCCCATTTCTTTCCATTTTTTTTTGGTCAGGAATGCCAGCTCCTTTGAATAGCCGTCTTCCTGATGAATAATGGCCAGTTTCCTGATTTTCTTTTCCTTGAAAAGATTAACAGCGGTAATCGCCTGATCGATTCCGGGGCTGTTGATCTGGAAGCCGTTTCCAGGGTTTGCACCGATCAGTTTGCTGGAATTGGCCGCCGGAATGACAACGGGAACACCGGCATCGCCATAAATCTTCAATGTTGGCACCATCGCTGGGGAGCAATATCCGCCGACAACCGCCACAACATCTTCAGCAATCAGATTGCTGGCGGCGGCAGTAGCCTGTTGCGGGTCACAGGTTTCATCGCCGGTTATGGTAATCACATTTCTCCCCAGAATTCCGCCTTTGGCATTGATTTCAGAAACCGCCAAAAGGATGGCATTTTCCATGTCTTTACCAAAGGACGCTTCAAGGCCGGTGATCGGAACCATAATCCCAACCTTTATTTCATCGGCCGCAAAACTTTGACTGGTGGCCATAAAAAATCGCATCACAGCGACAACGACTGTCATCGAAAACCACTTCTTTGTCAAATAGCCCCCAACCATTATGCCATCCTTATCATGGAATTATTCATAAAAGATTGCAACTCTCAACATAACCCTGCAACTGGCCGTAAAAAAAAGTACAAAAATCGCTTTTGTCTGTGATTCTGATTTCGATTTTTTTGCATTTATCGTTTAATAATCTCAATCGTCTAAACTACAATCGAATCTTCTGTCAATGTTTATTTTCTTATGGGAATTCAGGCAACTGAAAGCAGTATGATCGTGAAGTCGTGAGAGTGTGAAGTCGTGAAATGGTTCCGCCTTCACGCCCTCACCATTCTGTAATTCATCCCCTCAGCCAAGGTAGCAGAATAACAGCAATGGTCAGCGAAAAGCAGAGATACTGGAAAGGAGGGCCGGGAGGTTTTTTCAGAAGACATTCAAAAATGCAACCGACCACCACTCCGCTTCCCATGCCAAAAAGATGGGCCAGGATATCGGTATGCTCTCCTTCACTGAACAAGCCCAGAAGACAGAGACCGCCTCCTAGGGGAAGCCAGGCTCTGAAACGCTGTTTCGCAATCCGAAATGTGCTGAATGTCTGATGTGCGATAAGAATGCCGACTGCCCCAAAGACTGCTGTGGATGCTCCGATCGAAAGATGGGCGGAGCGGTAAAGGAGTGCGGTAAAATAGTTACCCAAGGCTCCCGAGGCAAGAATGCAAAAAGATCCGACCCCAAATCCCTGAACCGCGCATACAACCGTAAAAAAAAGCGCCATACTGGCCATGTTGCCAGCAAGATGAACTGAATTGGAGTGAATAATCAGGGCGGTTACGGTCCGGTAGATATCTCCATTCAGGATGGAAGATGCGGATGCACCATAAGTTTCCGCAAAAAACGGAATTCCACCATGATGGATCATGAAAACATGGCCGGCCAGCAGACTGAGAGCAGCCCCAATACCAGTATGGATTTTATAGGGAATACGGCTCCATACATCCTCTCTTTCAGGGACTTCACGATTTTCCTGAAAATATCTCTCAATCTCTTCCAGGGCTTTTTCGCTGTTCTCGGGAAAAACCGATACCGTCCAGTTGTCAGGCTGCCCGGTTGTTTGGCAGGAAATTCCTGCGGATGCCAGAACCAGCAGGCAGGTATTGGCATCAGACTCTGAGAGATTGACAAAAAGCTCGATCATCGTTCAGCCCACAAATCCAGTCGGAAAAAAGACGAACCCCCCCGACCTTGCCGGAGGTACTATGTACCCGTCGAGAAACATTTTCCCGCGATTTTGGATAACACCTGTTCCGGATGCTGTCAAGGACATTTACAGCCCGATTTATTGCAGACTTATGCAGATGATCAAACTGCTTTCTGCTGATAACACTTTCTTCTTTCTGGAGAAAGTGTTACCTTTTTCCAAGCATATTTTTATGGATTCTTACTATCAGAAACACTGTATCTGTTTGCCATGAAAAGGAAATAAACAATGTCTAAAAGTCTCTACATCATCAATCCTGCCTCGGTTCATCCTCACTATTCCTCTTATGAGGTCTATCAGGCGCTTGGTCTGAGGCCCGTCATATTCACCGCCGATCAATCCACAACCACGCTGGCCGCAATGGCCCCGGAAGATTTTCATCTGGCATTGTGCGACGAGACGGTCAGCCTCGTGGATTACGAAACAGACGCCGATTACATTTGCATCACCGGCAGGATAAGCCAGTGGGAGCTAATGAAAGAGCACGCGGCCGCGTTCAGATCCAGGGGAAAGACGGTGATCATGGGAGGTCCCCACGTTACGCTTGCCCCGGAAACTGCAAGACCTCACTGCGATATCCTTGTTCGGGGAGAAATCGAAGAGATATATCCCGATATATTTTCCGATTTGCGAAGCGGTTCATGGAAAGAGGAATACATCGGCGGCCGACCCGATTTATCTCTTGCCGTGATTCCAAAATTTGAGATATATCCAAACGGTCATACCTTCCTCGGTTCGCTTCAGACATCCAGGGGATGTCCTTTTCAATGTGAATTTTGCAGCGTAACGCAATACAACGGCAGACATCAACGGCACAAACCGATTCCCACTATACTCAAGGAGTTGGATAAGCTCTATGATATCGGCTACCGGAACGTATTCATAACAGACGACAATTTCAGCGCCCATCACGAAAAGGCGCGTGAAATTCTATCGGCCCTTACCTTCTGGAATGATAAACGTACAAAAGGAGGAGTTTGTTTTGTCGCCCAGGTTTCCGTGGACTCGGCCAAAGATGGTGATATGCTCGGACTGCTCGCTGGGGCCGGGGTTACGGATGCTTTTGTAGGAATCGAGACCATTAATCAGGAGAGTCTGAAGGAAACGAAAAAACTGCAAAATTTGAACGTCGATTTCAAGGAGAGTATTGATTTATTTCTGCACAGCGGCATCTGCGTACAAGCTGGTTTAATTGCGGGCTTTGACTCGGACAGGCCCGATGTCTTTTCCTTAATTTTCGAGTTCGCCGCGGAGCTTCCCATTCCCTACTACTACCTGGACAGCCTTGTCGCCCTTCCTGGAACGCCGCTGCACAAAAGAATGGAGCGGGAAAATCGGTTGCTTTGTGAATCGGAAACATCCGGGCTTCCATGGACGACAAATTTCATTCCGAGACAGATGACTCATGAACAGCTCCGCGATGGGATGAAATGGTTGTGCAGCAATCTGTATCATCCGCGTCGGTTTGAAGATCGAATCCGCCGCTTTGTCGATGCATACAAACCGGCCGTCCATACCCGGAATATAGAGGGAGAGTTTCAAAAGGACGCTTGCCGCGAAAGGCGATACAACCGCTTTCATTATAACGCAAATAAACTGATTTCGCATATTTCCGAGCTGGGCGATGAAGAATCAGCGATGATGACTAGATTGATGAAACTTGCCGAACAGAAGCCCAAAAGCGCCGACAGGATTCGATCTTTTGTACATGACTATGCCCAGACCCGCCACTTGTACGCCTATGGTGATTTTTATGACGAGAACCTGGCCGACATCCCGTTTGAAACGTACCTTCAAAGTCGATGAACGAGGCACATCCTGTCAGAAACCAAAATAGGGCAGCGCCCGATATGAGTTACAGCGCGCTTCATTGTGAATCGTTATTGAAACTTTGTAACCGTTCACTCCCTCTCCCAGCGGGAGGGGCCGGGGGGAGAGGTCTGACGGAGGCTACTACTTTCATGCTTTGTCGCAGGAAGATAAATCTTCTGCTGTCCGATTTTTCTTTGGCATGATGATGTTTTGCATCAGCAATTCAAGAATATTATCATTCCACCAGGGGCCATCCGGAATCTTCACTTTTTCTCCCTTGCCGATTTGTTCGCCCAAGCTTCCAAGTTCATCGGCATCGTTTGGCTGCCATCCGTTCATTTTAGCCCAGGCGCATATTTCTTCCGCCAAAAGTTTATCACCGGCTTTATGTAATCGTTGAAACATTTCTTTTGCCCGATTCATATCGCTTGGATAAGACAGGCCAGTGGATAAATTGATTCCGATCGTAATGGCGTTAAGCCCTTTTTCAACTAATGGTGTCATGCTACCTCTCCTGTTATTGAATTAAATGGGTTATAAATTAGGGGTTCAATAGTGATACACCTTATGATCTTCTTTGCGTCCTTTGCGTCTTTGATTTCCATGAGATTACTTACTTGAACAGGAAAGTCAACAAAAACTGTCTGACATCATCAACCATTTTTCTTGCCAGGCAACGCATGCCCGATGAGATTCGCCACTTATGAAGATTGTCCAGAAGACACTGCCGGCCTTGACTTGTAAGGATGGGTGTTTTAAAATTGCTTGCCTGGTATAAGTACAGATAACAAGAAGCAGGCGCCAAAATCACCTTAATGATGCGATGTTGAAAGGTTGTTCGATATGTTGAAAATTGGCAGTTATAATGAGCTGGTGGTTGAAAGGGCGGTTGATTTCGGACTCTACCTGAACCAAAAACCGGACGAAGTTCTGCTTCCCCTAAAATATGTGCCCGTGAATACACGTTCGGGTGATATCTTGAGAGTTTTTGTCTATACCGATTCCGAGGATCGGCCGGTTGCAACAACTCTTGAACCCAAAGCCGTGGTGGGAGAATTCGCGTATCTTCTGGTAAAGGATGTTGCTTTGTTCGGGGCATTTATGGACTGGGGTCTTGAAAAGGATATTCTGGTTCCGTCAAGTCAGCAGCAGGACCGGATGAAGGTCGGAAAAAGCTATGTCGTCAAGGTGTGTCTGGATGAAATGACCGGCCGGGTTTACGGCACAAACCGAATTACCCATAACTGCGACAAAAATCCAAAGGGTCTGTCCGAAGGGGAAAAAGTCGATCTTCTGATCTACGGCATCACAAAAATCGGTATCATGGCTGTTGTCAATAACCGGTATTCCGGACTGCTCTACAGAAGCGAAGTCTTTACATCAGTCTCAATCGGCGAAAAAACAACCGGATACATCAGCAGAATCCGGGAAGACGGAAAAATTGATCTTACCATGAAAAGTCCAGGATACCAGTCCATTACCGGCTCTGGCGCCAGAATTCTGGAGACCCTGAAAAAAAAGGGGGGCTTTATCCCATGTCATGACAAGAGCTCGCCCGATGAGATTCGCCATATATTTTCAATGAGCAAGAAAGAGTTCAAAAAGGCTATCGGCGGACTGTATAAAGCTGGCAGCATCCACATCACGGACAATGGTATTCAGATTCACCTTTAGGCGACTCTTATCCGGAAACCATGTTAAAAAGATCGGAGCCATTTCATCAATGCTGATTTCAGTGATCCAGCCTCAATTGTATTTTTGCTGGTGGGTGACTGCACGACCTCGGATTTACGGGACTGCTGATCCCACCATTCCACGGGATCAAAATGAAACGGCAGCATCTTTTCCAACGCAGGGATAAGATGCTGTTCAATAATTCGGCGCTCTCTGCCCTTTAACGCTTTAAAATAGATATTGATCTCTTCAAAATACCATGCAGGCGATTTGGACAGCGCATCCATCGGGCATCGAAAGATGGTTTCAAATGATTCCTTGAAATTCAGACGCAGGGTGTTTTCATTGATACTGGAAAAATGGCGGGTGAGATCATCCTGAATTAGCGGGTCTGCTTCGGTGTCCATGATAAATGTCAGGGTCAAATAACCACTCCAGTCCGACCTGGAATAAGAGGATATTTTAAGCACGCCTTCCTTGTTGAATTGAGTATCATGATCAATGGAAAATCCCGTAAAGGCGATTACCTTCTCATCGGTTTTCAGTGAGCGAGTGATTTTGCTCAAATCATAAATGGTATCCATAAGAGCGCTCCGTATTAAAAAGTTTGTTGCAGCGGGAATGTACAGCTCTCTATACGATGTACAAAAACCCTAAAGCAAGATAAAAACAGTCAGTCAGTTTTATCGTCGCATAAGTTTTTGCGCTGGAAATCATGGGCCAGGGCTGCTGTAATTGTTACCCAGTTGAACGCCATATCCTTCTGGGCTGCCTTTCAAGGGTGCAGAGGTAAATCGCCCGAATCAACATGCTGACCTTGTGAATATCCTTGTGTCCGGGTGAGAATTCAACACCAGAGCTGATATCTACGGCATCGGGGCCTGCCTCGAAAACCGCGCGGGCTATGGTGTCAGGGCTGAGGCCTCCGGCCAGAATCAAGGGGTAAGATTGTCCAAATAATTTCACTTCACCCCAATTCCAGGTCATGGCGTTGCCGCCGGGGAGCTGGCCTTTTCCGCATTCCACCAGAAACGCCACTTCCGGATAATGCGAAGCTTCGGAGATAAATGGGGGCCTGTGGATAAATAGGGCTTTGATGACCCTAACGCCCCTGTCGCAAAGCTCTCTGACCATGTTCGGGGGTTCCTGCCCATGCAGTTGAACAGATGTCAGCCTGCAGTCGTCGATTCGTTTCAGAATATCTGAAACCGGGCAGTTGACAAACACGCCTACGCGTGCGGTTTGATCCGGCAGCGCCAGGCTGATTTCTCTGGCTTGTTGGGGGGTGAGATTTCTGGGGCTTGGCGGATAAAACACCAACCCTATGGCGTCAGCCCCGGCCTCGGCGCAGGCTACGGCTTCATCAACTTGTGTCAGACCGCATATCTTTATTTCGGGTGTATG